>NZ_JAPDBM010000048.1:0-36908 GCF_027705265.1 Aeromonas sp. QDB11
GGAGAAGGATTCGAACCTTCGAAGGCAGAGCCGTCAGATTTACAGTCTGATCCCTTTGGCCGCTCGGGAACCCCTCCCCAAGTGCGAGGCGCATACTATCAGATCCAGAGGCTTTGTGAACCCCTTGATGAGGCATCTGGCAGTAAAAAATGACTGTTCGTCTATTTTTTGATACATCCAGCTCAAAATTCAAGCTTATCAGCAAGTTGTGCGCTGCTTTTCTGCACAAACCAGCATTTGTGCCAGCTGGCGATCACGGTGAACACGAGGCAGATAAGAGAAGACCGCCAGTGTCGGCGGTCTTCCCGGGCATCACATCTAGCGCTGGAACGGGTAGACCGAACCCAGTTTCAGGATCTGGGTCAGCTCGTCCAGTGCGCTGCGGGACTCCTGCACCAGCGCCGGGTCGCGCAGATCGTTCAGCGCCAGGCTATCGCGGTAGTGGCGATCCACCCAGCCATCGAGGCGAGCAAACTGGCTGTCGTTGATCAGGCAAGCCGGATTGACCGCAGCGAGTTCCTGATCGTTCATGGCAACCCGCAGCCGCAGGCAGGCCGGGCCGCCGCCATTGCGCATGCTCTGTTTCACATCCATGTAATGCACCGTCTTGATCGGGGTGCCCTGCGTTAGCAGCTTGTCGAGATAGGCAGAGACCGCCGGATTGTCGCGGCACTCGGTGGGGGCGATGATCGCCATCTCGCCATTGGGCAGGGTGAGGATCTGGGTGTTGAACAGGTAGGATTTCACCGCATCCAGCACGGATACCTCGGCGGTCGGCACTTTGATAAAGTGCAGATCCCCCTCGCCAAACTTGCCGCTGATCTCGGCCAGCACCGCCTCGGTGTTGAGGAAGGCTTGTTGGTGGAAGAACAGCACGTTCTGGTTGCCCACCGCGATCACGTCGTTGTGGAATACCCCCTGATCGATCACCTCCGGGTTTTGCTGGATAAACACCACGCTCTCCTCGCCGAGGCCATGCAGGCGGGCGATGGCCTGACTCGCTTCCAGGGTCTGGCGGGCCGGGTAGCGCTTTGGCGCCGGGCGGGAGTGGTCAAAAGCGCTGCGGCCATAGACGAACAGCTCGACGCCTGCCTCGCCATAGGCACGGCACAGGCGGGTGTGGTTGGCGGCGCCCTCGTCGCCGAAGTGATCATTTTCCGGCAGATGGAGGTGGTGGCTGAAGTGGCGATCATTGTTGAACACGGCGCGCAGGATACGGCCCGTGACGTCCGGTTCCAGGGAGCGGTGAAACTTGTTGGTCAGGTTGGCGGGGGTGAAGTGAATGCGGCCATCCTGGGTATCGGCACTGGGAGAGACGGTGGCGGCGTTGGCGGTCCACATGCTGGAGGCAGAATAGCAGGCGGCCAGTACGGCGGGAGCCTGTTTGGCGGCCTGCTCTAGCACCCTGGCATCGTTGCCGGTGAAGCCGAGGCGGCGCAGGGTGGCGAGATCGGGGCGCTCTTGTGGCGCCAGCACCCCCTGGGTCATGCCAAGCTCGGTCAGCGCCTTCATCTTGCGCAGCCCCTGCTTGGTGGCCTCTTTCGGATTGGAGGCCTCCTGGGCATTGCTCTGGGAGGCAACGTTGCCGTAGGAGAGGCCGGCATAGTTGTGAGTCGGGCCGACCAGACCGTCGAAATTGACCTCGAAGTGCTTCATTGAGTACATCCTTTCGATTTTTATGATGGGTAGCGGTTCCTTCCGCGCACGATGCGTCGGGGTTGGGCCATTATAAAGAGATTTTATGTTTTTGTAACAAGCCGGTAACTAGCAGCCGTTTTTATGTCGTTTCAGATATAAAAAGAGGGGCGGTATGGCAGAAAATTGAAAAAGCGGTTGCGTCTGGCCCGTACCCTTCGCATTAATAAATAAAGAAGCAATAAAAGAAGCCGTGTGGTTCGGGCTGGTCAGGCAAATTTGCTCACAAGATTGCTTTTTCGCGCCAAATCTCTTATACAGCCCCACAAAACCGCACACCAACCCCGTCGGGTGCAATGAGGATAATAGTTACAGCATGGGCAAATCACTGGTCATAGTGGAGTCTCCGGCCAAGGCCAAGACGATCAACAAATATCTGGGCAAGGACTACGTGGTGAAATCCAGCGTGGGTCATGTTCGCGATCTGCCCACCAGCGGCAGCGCCAGCACCGAGCCCAAGAAACCTGTCATTCGCGGCATCAAGTTGAGCGAAACCGAGAAGGCTGCCAAGGATCGCAAGGCCCTGTTTGCCCGGATGGGTATCAATCCGACCGCTGGCTGGCAGGCTAACTACCAGATTTTGCCCGGCAAGGAGAAGGTGGTCAGCGAGTTGCAAAGTCTGGCCGAGAAAGCCGACACCATCTATCTCGCAACCGACTTGGATAGAGAAGGAGAGGCGATCGCCTGGCACCTGCGCGAGATCATCGGTGGCGACGACAGCCGCTACAAGCGCGTGGTGTTCAACGAGATCACCAAGAGCGCCATCAAGGAGGCGTTTGCCCAGCCGTCCGAACTCAATATTGACCGCGTCAATGCCCAGCAGGCCCGTCGTTTCCTCGACCGCGTGGTGGGTTACATGGTCTCCCCGCTCTTGTGGAAGAAGCTGGCTCGCGGTCTCTCCGCCGGTCGGGTGCAGTCCGTTGCGGTGCGCCTCATTGTCGATAAAGAGCGCGAAATCAAGGCGTTCGTACCGGTCGAGTTCTGGGATCTCAATGCCGATCTGCTGACCGGTGACAAGGCTGATCTGCGGATGGAAGTGGTCAGCCGCAACGGCGCCGACTTCAAGCCGGTGACCCAGGCCGAGACCTTCGCCGCCGTGGCTGCCCTGGAAGGGGTCGACTACAAGGTGGTGAACCGGGAAGACAAGCCGACCGGTTCCAAGCCCTCTGCACCGTTCATTACCTCCACCCTGCAGCAGGCGGCCTCTACCCGTCTGAGCTTCGGAGTCAAGAAGACCATGATGATGGCCCAGCGTCTCTATGAAGCGGGCTACATCACCTATATGCGTACCGACTCCACCAACCTCAGCAAAGAGGCGGTCGAGGCGGTGCGTGAATATATCGGCGAGCAGTATGGCGCAGCCTATCTGCCGGCCGAGCCGAACCTCTATGGTTCCAAGGCTGGTGCCCAGGAAGCGCATGAGGCGATCCGTCCCTCCAGCGTGCTGGTCACGTCCGAGATGCTGGAAGGGATGGAGCCGGATGCCATGCGTCTGTACGATCTCATCTGGCGTCAGTTCGTGGCCTGCCAGATGACCCCTGCCCAGTACGACTCTTCTACCCTGACCGTCAAGGCGGGTGAGTTCGAGCTCAAGGCCCGTGGCCGTACTCTGCGCTTCGCCGGTTGGACCAAGGCGCTGCCGCCGATGGGCCGTAAAGGTGAAGATAGCCAACTGCCTGCGGTGACCGTGGGTGAGGTACTGAAACTGGTCAAGCTGGATCCGCGCCAGCACTTCACCAAGCCGCCTGCCCGCTTTACCGAAGCGGCGCTGGTGCGCGAGCTGGAAAAGCGCGGCATCGGCCGTCCGTCTACCTATGCATCAATCATCTCCACCATCGTCGATCGCGGTTATGTACGGGTCGAGAGTCGTCGTTTCTTCGCCGAGAAGATGGGCGAGATCGTTACCGATCGTCTGGTCGAGAACTTCGTCGAGCTGATGAACTACGAGTTCACCGCCAAGATGGAAGACAAGCTCGATGGCATCGCCGAAGGAACGCTGGAGTGGAAGAAGGTGCTCGACGCCTTCTACGCCGAGTTTACCCAGGAGCTGGAGAAGGCCGACAAGGCGCCCGAAGAGGGCGGCATGCGTGCCAACCAGATGGTGATGACCGATATCGACTGCCCGGATTGCGGCCGCAAGATGGGTATTCGTACCGCCACCACCGGCGTGTTCCTCGGCTGCTCCGGCTATGCCCTGCCGCCGAAAGAGCGCTGCAAGAAGACCATCAACCTAGTCTCTGCCGACGAGTTCGTCTCCACCACTGACGGTGACGAAGCGGAAACCGAAGCGCTGCGCGCCAAGCACCGCTGCGGCGTCTGTGGCACCGCGATGGATGCCTACATCATCGACGACAGCCGCAAGCTGCACGTCTGTGGTCGCAATCCGGACTGCGATGGCTACGAAATCGAGAAGGGCCAGTTCAAGCTCAAGGGCTACGAAGGGCCGAGCATCGAGTGCGACCGTTGCGGAGCAGAGATGCAGCTCAAGAACGGCCGTTTTGGCAAGTACATGGGTTGCACCAACGACACCTGCAAAAACACCCGCAAGATCTTGAAAAACGGTGATATCGCGCCGCCGAAAGAGGATCCGGTCCCGCTGCCTGAGCTCAAGTGCACCCAGTCCGACGCCCACTTTGTGCTGCGTGACGGTGCTGCCGGTCTGTTCCTGGCGGCCAGCAACTTCCCCAAATCCCGCGAGACCCGCGCGCCGCTGGTGGAAGAGCTGCAACGCTTCAAGGATCGCATCTCCGCCAAGCACAAGTATCTGGCCGGTGCCCCGCTCACCGATCCGGACGGCAACCCCGCCATCGTGCGCTTCAGTCGCAAGACCAAGGAGCAGTACGTGATGAGCGAGGTCAACGGCAAGGCGACGGGCTGGA
Organism: Aeromonas sp. QDB11; assembly: GCF_027705265.1. Taxonomy (NCBI): domain Bacteria; kingdom Pseudomonadati; phylum Pseudomonadota; class Gammaproteobacteria; order Aeromonadales; family Aeromonadaceae; genus Aeromonas; species Aeromonas sp. QDB11. Next base: position 4,575 of record NZ_JAPDBM010000048.1, read on the forward strand.
CAGCTCACTACGATAACGGTACCTGGCAAGAGAGTTTGCCGAAGGCCAAAAAAGCGTGATGACAAAGAGGCCCCGACATGGGGCCTCTTTGCTTATGGATAGGGGTATACTGAGACAGCTGCAAGGAGTGTAGCGTTGTAACAAGGAGGTTGAGATGGAGATTAACGAGATCCGGCCGGGCATGAGCTGCATGACCCGGGAAGGGGCGGCCTATGTGCTGGAGGTTGACCGGCAGAGCCTGCTGGTGCTGCTGCAGCGCGAGGACGAGACCATACCGGTGCAGGTGCGCAGCGAAGAGATCCTGGCGCCGCTGGAGTGATCCGGCTGTGACCCCCTCAAAACGGCAGTAGAAAAAGCAGCTCGGCCAAGTCGGGCTGCCATTGCCACTCCTTCATGCTGACCCGCCCCCCGATCACCACGACCCCCTCTTGTTGCAATCGTCCCGTCTGCTTGGCAAAGCCTTGTGATCCTTTTGGTAGCGAGATGGTGCCCGCCGCGCCCAGCACCCGATGCCACGGCAGTACCTTGTCGGTTTCCCGCAGCACCTTGCCCACCAGTCTTGCCCGTCCGGGCAGCCCGGCCAGATCGGCCACCTGACCATAACTGACCACCTTGCCAGCCGGGATCAGGGCGATGATCGCCTCGATTCTTGCCACTTTTTCATGGGAAGGGTGAAACATGGATGCCTGTTGTTGCTGTGGTACGGATGGGCCATTGTGGCTTTTTGGCGTGGCCGGGAGCAAGGGGCGGGGGTGGGCGGAATAAGGTTGGGCGGGGGCTGAAATGAAAAAAGGCGGCCAAGCGGCCGCCAAAATAGAGACAACATTACCTCTGTGGCATCCGGTAGCGCACCTGCAACTGATCGAGGATCTGCAGCTGGCCCGGCAGGCGGGCGGCGAAGTGATCCCAGCCCTTGTGGGCGGGATCGCTCCAGGCCACCTCGGCCGTGGCCAGCATACGCGGGAACAACATGTAGTCGAGACGATCACGGCTGGTGATCAATTCTGACCACAAGGGGCTCAGTACCCCGAGGATGTTATCGTTGGCATGGAAATCGGTTGGCGCAGGATCGCAGGCATAGACCTGCTCCAGATTGAGGGTTCCCGCCCAATAGAGGCCGGGTTCATGAATGTCCTGGCTCCAGGCCAGATCCAGATAGAGGGACTGGGCGGGCGCCATTACCACCGGATAACCGGCTGCGGCGGCGTCCAACCCCGCCTGGAAGCTGGTCCAGGCACAGACGGCGGCGTTGCGGCTCACCTTGTCGCCGTGCAGGATCTCCTCCCAGCCGATCATCCGCTTGCCCTTGTCGGCCAGATAGTGCTGGCAGTGGCGCAGCAGATGGCCCTGCAGCTCGCGGCAGTCGGAGTAGCCCTGCTCGGTCATCAGCTGCTGGCAGGCTGGGCTGTCGGTCCAGACACCGGTCGGCACCTCGTCACCGCCCATGTGGATCTGCGGGCCAGGGAAGAGTTCACACACCTCGTCCAGCACCGTTTCAAGGAAGCGGTAGGTGCCGGGCAGGGCGGGGTTGAGCACGTTGTCGTCGAAATGCTGAACCGAGAGGTAGCGGGAGTGATCCGCCGCTTCCACCAGCAGCTCGGGCAGCGCCTTGATGGCGGCGTGACAGTGGCCCGGAATGTCGATCTCGGGAATGACGGTGATGCCGAGCTCACTGGCATAACTCACCAGCTCCTTCACCTCGCTCTGGGTGTAGTAGCCGCCATAGGGTTCGGCGCCGCCACTCAGCTGGGGGCCGATCGCCAGATCGTGGCCGCGCCAGGCGCCCACGTCAGTCAGCGCCGGGAAGGCCTTGATCTCGATCCGCCACCCCTCGTCATCGGTCAGGTGCCAGTGGAAGCGGTTGAACTTGTAGAGGCTCATCAGCTTGAGCAGGCGCTTGATGGTTGCCGGAGTATGGAAGTGGCGGGCGCAGTCGAGAAAAATGCCGCGAAAGCCGAAGCGCGGGGCATCCTCCAGCGTGACGCAGGGCAGGCTCTCGCCATGTTGCAGATACCACTGGGCCAGGGTCACCAGCCCATGACGCCAGCCCGCTTCGTCGGCGGCGGCAATCACCACCTCCTGTGGCGTGATAGTGAGCTGGTAGGCTTCGGGGGCCAGTTTGGCCTCGGTCAGCCGGATTTCGGCGTCGTGATCCTGCTCCAGTGCCAGCGACGTCAGCTCGTTGAAGTGGGCCAGTAGACCCGGTACATCGTGGGGGGCGCTGACATGGGCCCGCTCGGCCAGCCGGAAGTTCCCCTCCAGCAGCACCTGATGGGCCGGTTGCGGCACTATGCCAAGCAGGGGCTCGACTTCGGGCAGGTCGGGGCGGGTTACCGGCGGGTTCTCCAGTCCGAGATCCTGCGCCGCCAGCGTCACCGGTAGCAGCTGGGCACCGGTGGTGGCCTCCGGCAAGCTGAGGAAGAACCCCTGCGGCATGTCGGAGAGCTTCTTGATGGGGGTCTGGCGGCAGCAAAAGCGCAGCTCGCAGCTGCCCGCTTGCGGGACAATCACCTTGTAGCTGCCGCTCTGGCGCTCCAGCTCCCCTCCTTGCAGTGATTCAGGGTCGATATGGCGGGCCAGACAGAAGTGCAGCTTCCACTGGGTATCCGGCATGCGGGAGAGGGTGAAGGTGAACCAGACATCCTCGCCGTCACGTCGGGCGACCTGGGTGTGGATCAGGGGTGTAGACATGGAAAATCCTCTGATTGGGCAAACAGGATGGCGCCATCGAGCGCATCTGCCTGGGGGGGGATCAGGTTGAGCTGGCCGAGACGGGGAGCGAGGCGCGAGCCAATCCCCCCCAGCAGGGCGATCTGGCTGGCACCGAGCTGGGTCATCCCGTCCAGCAGGATCCGCAGCTGTTCGCAGGTTTCGTCCAGCAGCTGGTTGGCGAGCTCGTCGCCATCGCTGGCGGCATCGAATACCCAGGGGGCAAAGTGGCCATAGTCTGCCGGAATGGCGCGGGTGGCCCAGCGCACTACCTCGGCCTGATCCCGTTTGAAACGATCCATCAAGCGGATGGCGAGGGTGCTGGGAGGCAGAATGCCGTCGTGGCAGAGCAGGGATTGCTGGATGGCGCGCAGCCCCAGCCAGGCGCCGCTGCCTATGTCCGAAATGGGGAAGCCGCGGCCGGAACAGGTGCGAATTTGACCTGCGTGATAGATCAGCCCCACCGAGCCGGTACCGGCGATGAGGATGGCCCCCTCCCTGCCACCAAAGGCGCCGAGGCAGGCGCCGAAGGCATCGGAGGTGAGCCTGATGCTGGCAAAGGGGAAGGGCATGGCGAGCATGGCGTGATAGCAGTCGGCCAGCTCGGCGGAGGCGAGCGCCAGCCCGCCCCCCATCTGCTGTTCGCTCTCGATGCCGAGCCCAGCGGCAAGGCGGGCGCTGGCGATGGCGGCCAGCACATTGGCGTGGGCATGGGGGATGCCCAGCTCCAGATTGGAGCCAGCGGCGCGCCCCTCGCCGAGCAGCTTGCCCGCCCGATCGCGAATGCGGGCGCGGGTGTGGGTGCCCCCGCCATCGACCCCGACCCAGAACTCAATCATGGCGGCCTCCCTGCTCATTTTGATCACCCAAAGCGCTCTGCCAGCTGATGGCCAGAGCAAACCAGGCTGGCTGTATGGAGGATCCACTACTCTCCCTGCTCGAACCGATCTCAATCATGGTGCTCTCCCTGCTCATTTCGATCACTCAGGGCACTCTGCCAGCTGATGGCCAGAGCAAACCAGGCTGCGTGGGGGATCCACTGCTCGCCCCAGCGCCAGTTCTGATCCAGCCGCTCCTTGTACTCCTGCGGGATAAAGGCCACATCGTTTTCGTCATCAAACCCGGCGGTGATGCCGTTGCAGATGCCCCCCTGCGCATTGGGATACCCGGCGGTATAGGCGGGGTTGTTGATGCCGTGGCCCGCCAGCATGCAGGCGTTGAACGGGTTCTGCCCGAGGATCCAGTCGAGCTGGTGCTGGCCGTAAGTGAGCAGCGGCTGGCTCTGGCGGGGGAAGTGGCGGGCGCCAGCAAAGGCCATGGTCGCCAGCGACGCGAGGCGGGCGTTCTCCCCCTGCCACCAGTAGCCGGATTCGTTGTTATGGGGGATAAAGAAGCTGACGCGCGGCGCTTCATCCACCCCTTTCACATATTGGCGGGCGAGGGAGAAGGGATTGCCCGCCCGGGCGCAGAGCGCCAGCTCGGCGGCCAGCGCCTGCTCCACCACGGTTTGTACCCGGGCCTTGTGCTCCTGATCCGGCTCCACGTCTAAATATTCCAGCAGCGCCAGCACCGGCAAACCCGCCTCGGCGGCATGGTAGTAGGGGCGCGAGCCATCCTCGTTGGCCGACCAGTAGTGACCCAGCTCCGGATGAATGCGCTGGCGGGCGCAGAGCTTGCTGGCGCGGGCTCTCGCCTCGACCAGCCACTCGGCGCCGAAGGTGCGGGTCAGCTCCACCGCTGCCAGCAGGGCGCAGTAGTCGTCGATGATGTTTTCGACCCCGTCGTCGAGATAGGCAAGGTTGTGCTCGCACAGATGCAGGTAGCCGCGTTTGGCCGCCTCGGCGTAGCGGCTGGCATCGAAGTCGCCGCTGATACTCTCGCGGGCGGCGCGGGCCAGCGCGGCGATGGCCATGCCACCCCCCTGGCGAAAACCGGCCTGCCAGTTGGCGGACTTGATCCCCTGCTGGGTGGCATAGGCGCACAGCTCCCGCTGGGCGGGATCCTTGCTCCATTTGTCGAACAGGGTCATGTAGAAGAAGCCCGACTCATCCTGCATCCGGCAGAGGAAATCGGCGCCGTGCAGCGCCTCGTCATTGAGCCGCTTGCACAGGTTCACCCCGTCGATATCGCGGCGCGGGGCCAAGAGTTCGCGGCACTTGAGCAGGGCCCACACCACCATGGGGGTCTGCTGGGGGTTGAGGTAGTTGGCGTAGGAGAGGTGGCTCAGGTATTTGCTCATGTCGCCACTGGCATCGAACCAGCCGCCGTGCACATCTTTGTGCTGGTCGGTGCCAAACAGACGGGCGCTGCGGTCGGCCCGATCGAAGGTGCCGCTGGCGCGCTGCCCCTTGAAGTAGTGAATAACGTCGGAGAGGCAACGATTGGCCAGCAGATCCTGGCCGATGGCGAAACGGGTCGAGCGGACAATGCCTTGGGCCGTTATTGCCTCCAGCCGGTAATGGCCGGGCTCGGTGAAGGCAGAAAAGTCGGCACGCCAGTAAGCGCGGCCCTGCCAGCCGGGGACGCTGCCAGCCGGTTGCAGCGGGGTTTCAAACAGGATCTGGCCATCGTCGAGGCGTTGCAGCCTGACATAGCCGCCGAGATCATGGGCGGGGGAGGTTTGCAAGAGGGCGACCTTGTGGCCGTCGCACTCGTAGCCCACCTGATTGATCAAGAGTTCCATCAACTTCTTACTCCTGTGGTTCACCGCCGGGCGGTGAGGCACATCACGGGGCTGTGGCCGCCCCGTATCGAGGCATGGCCGGACGGGGCTGTCCGGCCGGTCTAAGGCTCACCATCACTCGTAGAGGTAGCAGCGCACGAAGTGGTTGTCGGCAAGCTTGGTGATGGCAGGCAGCGCTTTCTTGCAGCGGGGCATCGCCTGATTGCAGCGCCCGGCAAACGGGCAACCGCAGGACTCCGGCGTCCACAGCGGGATCTCCCCCTTGCGGCCACCCTCCAGCTCGGCGTGGATGCTCTTCTCCGGGTCGGGCACCGCCGAGATGAGCAGCTGGGTGTAGGGGTGCTGCGGGTGGTGCAGGATCTCGTCCACCTCGCCCCACTCCACCATGTGACCCACATACATCACCGCCAGATCTTCCGCTACATAGCGGGCGGTGGCGATGTCGTGGGTGATGTAGAGCATGGAGACCCCCAGCTCGTTCTTCATCTGCTCCATCAGGTTGAGGATGCCGATGCGAATGGAGACGTCGAGCATGGAAGTCGGCTCGTCCGCCAGCACAACTTCCGCTTCCACCGCCAGATTGCGGGCGATGTTGACCCGCTGGCGCTGACCGCCGGAGAGCTGGTGCGGATATTTGGCCGCTGTCGCCTTGGCAGGGGTCAGGCCGACTTTCTCCAGCAGGGCGTGGACCATGTCGGGCAGATCTTTCTTGTCGATCACCTTACTGTGCAGCAGCAGGGGGCGGGCGATGTGGTGATAGATGGTGTGGGTCGGGTTCAATGAACCGAACGGGTCTTGCCACACCATCTGCACGCTCTGGCGATAGTCCAGCAGGGCGGTGCCCTTGTTGAACTCCTCCAGATCGTGGCCGCGATAGAGAATGCGCCCGGCACTGAGCTTGTACATCTTGGCGATGATCTTGGCGATGGTGCTCTTGCCGGAGCCCGACTCTCCGACCACCGCCAGGGCGCGGCCCCGGTGCAGGTTGAAGGTGATGTCGGACAGTGCCCGCATCTTGCCACTCTTGATGGCATTGGAGTTGATGGGGAAGTCCTTGTAGAGGTGCTGGACTTCGATGATGGGTGCATCGGTTTTGGCGATTTGCATGACAGACATCCTTAACAGCCAGCGGCCTTGTCCAGATAGATCACGGAATCTTGTTGCCGCCCCTGCTCTTCATAGAGGTGGCAGGCGGTCTGTTGCCCGGGGCGGATCTCGGCCAACTTGGTGTACTCCTGACGGCAGCGATCGTGCACCTTGCCGCAGCGGGCCTGGAAGCGGCAGCCGACCGGCACCTCCAGCAGGTTGAGCGGGGTGCCCGGGATCCCCTCCAGCACCGTCTTCGGCCCGTGCAGGGGCGGGAAGGAGTTGCCGAGTCCCTTGGTATAGGGGTGCAGCGGCGCGGTCAGGATCGCCTTGGAGGGGGCGACTTCAATCAGTTCGCCGGCATACATGATGCCGATGCGATCGCAGAACTCCACCATCAAGGAGAGGTCGTGGGTGATGAACAGAATGGAGAAGTTGAACTTCTCTTTCAGGGCATAGACCTTCTGCAGGATCTCCCGCTGCACCACCACGTCGAGCGCCGTGGTTGGCTCATCCATGATCAAGAGCTCGGGGTTGAGCGCCATGGCGATGGCGATCACCAGCCGCTGGCGCATGCCGCCGGAGAACTGGTGCGGATAATCTTTGAGCCGACTCGGGTGGATATCGACGATGGTGAGCAGCTCCTGCGCACGCTTGATCGCCTCGTAACGGGTCATGCCGGGGTTGTGGGCCAGCAGCACGTCGCAGAACTGCTCCTCCATCCGCAGCACCGGGTTCAGGGCATTCATGGCGGACTGGAACACCACCGACACCTGTTGCCAGCGGTAGGAGCGCAGCCGCTCCTCGTTGTAGTGGAGGATGTTCTCCCCCTTGAACAGGATCTCGCCACCGCTGATGTAGGCGGGTGGCTTGTGCAGCCGGGCGACCGAGAAGGCGACGGTGGACTTGCCGCAGCCCGACTCGCCGGCGAGGCCGAACACCTCACCCTGTCTGATATCGAAGCTGACCGAGTTGACGGCGCGCACGTCGCCATTTTCGGTGATGTAGTCGACGCAAAGATTGCGTACTGACAGCAGGGGATGCTTGTTCATGCTGTCTTCTCCTGTGCGGCAGAGAGCGGTGTGGCGACCGGTGTGGCCAGTTTCTTCCAGCGGTTGAGCCCTTTGTGGGAGCGCAGCTGCGGGTTGGCGATCTCGTCGATGGCGAAGTTGAGCAGGGCCAGACCGGCACCCAGGGTGGCGATGGCGAAGCAGGGGGCCAGCACTTCCCACCAGGCGCCGATCAGGATGGCACTGGAGGTCTGGGCGTTGTAGAGCATGATGCCCCAGCTCACCACGGTCGGGTCACCGAGCCCGAGGAACTCCAGAGTCGCTTCGGTGACGATGGCGTAGATGATGGAGCCGATGAAGCTCACCCCGATGATGGAGATGAGGTTGGGCAGGATCTCCACCAGAATGATGCGCCAGGCCGGCTCGCCCAGCACTTCGGCGGCGATGACGAACTCTTTCTCCCGCAGTGCCAGGGTCTGGGCGCGGATCACCCGCGCGCCATAGGCCCACGAGGTCAACCCTATTATCACGGCAATCACCGTCGGCGACGCCTCCCCGATAAAGCTCGCCAGTACCAGTAGCAAGGGGAGGTTGGGGATCACCAGCACCACGTTCATCAGGAAGGTGAGGCACTCATCAATCAGACCGCCGAAATAACCGGCGGTGATGCCGATGGCAACGGCCAGGGTGCAGACCAGCAGGCCTGCGCTGAAGCCCACCAGCAGCGAGATACGGGCGCCATTGGTGAACTGGGACCAGATGTCGTGGCCCATGCGGGTGGACCCCATCACGAACTCGGTGCTGGGCGGCTGGTGCGGGCGAGCCACCCGTTTGGTCGGCTCGTTACTGGCCAGAATGGGGGCAAAGATGGCCATCAGTACGAAGGCAACCACGATGGCGAGGCCGCAGGCGGCTTTGCGGTTGCCCAGTAATATTTTGAGGATGGTGGGCATTTGCATCTTATTTGCCTCCTGTACGCAGACGGGGATCCAGGAAGACGTAGAGCACGTCGGCCAGGAAGTTGAAGCTGAGCATGGTGATGGTCATGATGAGCAGCTGCCCCTGAATGAGCGGGTAGTCGCGCGCCAGAATGCCCTGATAGAGGGTCAGGCCCAGCCCCGGGTAGTTGAAGATCACCTCGGTGATGAGGGAGCCACCGATGACGAAGCCGAGCGCCATGGAGAGGGCGGTGACGCTGGGCAGAATGGCGTTGCGGGCGCCGTAGTTGAAGATCACCCGGTTGCTGGAGAGTCCCTTGGCCTTGGCCATGGTGATGTAATCCTCACCGAGCAGGTTGATCATGTTGTTGCGCATGGTGATGAGAAAGCCCCCCACCTGCACGATGGCCAGGGTCAGCACCGGCATGATGGCGTGGGTCATGATGCTCTTGATGTGCTCCCAGCCCCAGTCTGCCGGAATTTCCGGACTGTAGGCGTAGCCGATGGGCAGCCACTCGAGGCTGACCCCGAACAGGAACAGGGCGAGCAGGGAGACCACCACTGGCGGAATGGCCTGCATCACCAGGGTGAGCGGGGAGAGAATGCTGTCCATCCGGCCGCCGCGATACCAGGCGGCGAAGATGCCGACGATGGAACCGATGGAGAAGCTCAGGATGGTGGAGGTGCCGACCAGAAACAGGGTCCAGCCGATGGCTCGGCCCAGCACGTCAGAGACCTGCTGCGGGTAGAAGCGCACCGAGGTGCCGAGATCCCAGGTGAAGACACTCTTCACATAGGTGAGAAATTGGGTGCCGATGGGGCCGTCAACAAAACCGAAGGTGGCTTTGAGCGCTTCCAGGGCGGCGGGTTCCATCATGGCGCCAGCACGGGCAAACATAACAGATACGGGGTCGCCAGGCATGGCACGAGGTAACAGGAAGTTGATGGTGGCGGCTACCAGAAAGGCAACCAGGTAGAAGGAAAAGCGTCTCAGTATGAATCCCATGATGGTACCTTTTACTGCAAGCCTGCCCCGCGTCGGGTATAGCTACCCCAACCCCGGCAGAACCGGGCAAGAAGGGGATTAACGGGGAAGATGGCCCCCCGCAGGGGGCCGGGATTGTTTAGCTGTTTGGCTTGAGGGACAACACGTGCAGCAGACGCTCAGGGGTGTCCGGGTGGAGCTGAGGTTTGGCTACCGGGTTATCAGCACTGAACCAGCCGTTGAAGCGCTTGGTGCTGTACTCATACCAGGTCGGGTTGTTGAAGACCGGAATGATGGTCTGGTTGGCACCAACACGATCCTGGATGGCGAACATGATCTCCTTCTGCTTGGCCGCATCGGCGGTCTGGGTGAAGTCATCGATCAGCTTGTCGAGCTCGGGGTCCTTGTAACGGGGCGCGGCGAAGCGGTTGCCACGGTCACCCATGTTGCGGGAGTGGAACGCGGTCTCGAAGTACTTGTGCGGGTTGGCACCGGCAAAGTAGCCCTGCAGCGCCACATCAAAGTCGCCAGTGATGAGGTTCTCGGTCCAGACAGTCGCTTCCGGGGTAGCGGTCTTGGCGTTCAGGCCCAGCGCCTGCAGCCCTTCTACACCGATCTGTACGGTGTTGACCCAGTCGGTCCAGCCGTTCGGCACCAGTACCTTGAACTCGATCTTTTTGCAGCTCGGAGTGTCGAGGAACTTGTCGCCGTCACAATCCTTGTAGCCTGCCTCTTTCAGCAGTGCCTTGGCTCCTTCCAGATCGAACTTGTTGTACTTGCCGTACTTCTTGTCCACTTCCGGGTTGTTCCAGGAGTCAAAGGCTTTGCCCAGACCTGACGGGTACTCGTTGACGGTGGGGTAGCCGTAGCCCGCGATATCCACCATGGACTGACGGTCCATCGCCATGGAGAAGGCGCGACGGAAGTTGATGTCGTTGAAGGCTTCGTGGTTGCCCGGGTTCTTGGTCTGGAAGTTGACGTTGAACGCCACGGTACCGGAGGCCGGGAACCAGTATTTGTTGTTCTTCGGATCGTTGCCGACGTAGAGGCGCTCGATGTCCGGCACGAAGGAGCCGAACCAGTCGATGTCACCCTTCATGACAGCAGCCAGCACCTGGTCGTTGGTGGCCATCTGCGGCATGCGCAGACAGTCGATGGCGAGGTTGGCGTTATCCCAGTAGTGCGGGTTGCGGCACTGGGTATAGAGCTGGGCGGAGAAGTTGTCCACTTCGGTGAAGGGGCCAGTACCGACCGGCTTGTCGTTGGTGAAGGCAACCGGATCTTTCACCGATTTCCACTGGTGCTCCGGCACGATAGGTACCAGCACCAGATCATTCACCACGTTGGTGTTGACCTCGGTCAGGTCGAATTTGACCTTGTTGGGGGCCAGCTTCTCGACGCTCTTGATCTGGGTCCAGATTGAGCGCTCATCCAGCGCCTTGTTGGCCTTGACCAGATTGAAGGAGAAGATGATGTCATCGGCATCAAAGGCTTCGCCGTCAGACCACTTCACGCCGTCACGCAGATCGAAGGTGACGGATTTCAGGTCATCGCTGAACGCATAGTTGGTGGCCAGACGATAGACGGGTTTGCCCCCTTGCATATCGTTGAAGATCACCAGCGGTTCATAGATGAAGTGACGGGTGGTGTGCAGCAAGCCCGCTTGCAGGAAGGGGTTGAAGTTCTTGACCCACGCGGTTTCCTGTTGTGCGACCATGGTCAGCACGGTTTTGTTTTCTGCAGCCATGGCGTTGCCGGCGGCGCCGGCGAGCATCATGGTGCCCAGCATTACAGCAGTAGAGATTTTGGATACTTTGGCAAGCATATGTTTTCCTTTCTTATTTTTTTGGCATTCCCGAGGGGTCGCCTTGTTTTGTGTGAGCACCGACTTCGCATGCTGATGAAATCGGCCCTCTGTGTTGGTCAGGTGTCTAACCTTTGTCATTCTGTTTTCCAACGTCCCTAGCAAACCAGAATTAACAGGAAAACAACAACTATTGATTTCGTCGTTTTCGTAAAAATTGACGGCGTCACGTCAATCTCGTCAAAATGAATTTTTATCTGTTTAAAATCATTGGTTTGCGTTATTTGTTTTCGTGCAAAAAGTGGCTGTGAAAATGGCGTATATGACAAAATTGTGAATTGGATCGGCTCTCGATTTCGGGGTTGTGCGGGGCTTTGTTTTGCGCAAAAAGAAACCAGATTGCCAATCGTGATCCGGCGCCCGTTTAGGGCGCGGGTCACGGCTTGCGGTTGGCGAGTTGACGCAGGGTCTGGGCGCTGTGTTGCAACTGCTGGCGCTGGTGGTCATTGAGCGGGCAGTGGCCCAGCACATACTCGGTAGTGGCCACCACCGTCTTCCAGCGCGGCGACTTGGGCAGGGTATCCAGACTCAGATACTTGTCGAGGGTGCGGGTCTGCGGGCTGGATCTGTCCATATAGACCCGCCACAGCTTGCTCTTCTCCGCCAGCACGATTTTGCCCTTGCCGGTGCCCTGCTGCCAGGCATCCAGGGTGAGCTGCATGGTCTCGACCAGCGCCCGGCGCAGCGGCTCGTCATCCTGCTGGCGTATAAGGTCATCGGCCAGCGAGCGGAACTCGCCGCCCAGGCGGCTCAGCTCGCCCAGCAGCTGCTCATCCTCGATGATGGCTTGCCGCGAGAGGTTCTTGAGGGCGTTCTCCAGTGCCATCACCCGGTTTTCGTCCTGACGCTGTTCGGTACTCAGGGTGAGGGCGAAGGCGGCCTCTCCCCCCAGTGCGATGGGCAGGGCATGAGCGTTGAGCACGTCCTTCTGCCCGGCCACCAGAAACTCCAGATTATGTTCCCGCTCGCTGGCAAGGTCGGGCCACTGCTGTTGCAGCGGGGTGGCGAGCCACTCATTGAGGGGTTGCCCCTCCATGGCTTCCGGATCCTGTCCCAGCAGGCGCGCCATCACCCGCGAGGCAAACAGCACTGTGCCCTGCTCGTCAATGAAGATCATCGGGTCGGCCCCTTCACCGAGCAGGGCCAGCAGCCGCTGCTGATCCTGATGCAGCCGATCCTGCAGGGTGAGGCGATGTTCGATCTCCTGCTTCAGCAGCCGGTTTTCCACCAGTGAGGCGCGTCCGGCCTTGGCCTCCAGCAGCGCCTTGACCCGGGCAAACAGTTCCTCCTTGCAGAAGGGTTTGACCAGATAGTCGTTGGCTCCGGCCCCGAAGCCCTCCTCGATATCCTTGGGCTGGTTGAGGGCGGTGAGCAGCAGCACCGGCAGCATCTCTTTCGGGTGCTGCTGGCGCAGGCGGCGGCAGACGTCAAAACCGGAGAGGGTCGGCATCATCACGTCCAGCAGGATGAGATCCACCGGCTCCTCGGCCAGCTTGGCCAGCGCATCGTGGCCGTCGCTGCTGGGCAGGATGCGGTAGCCGCAGGGCTGCAGCAGATGGCGCAGGATGTGCAGATTGATGGGCTCGTCATCCACCACCAGAATGAGCGGCGCACCCTCGGGGGGAGGGGGCAGATCGTCGCTCTCCCAGTCCGGCAGGATCAGCGGTTGCTGGCGCACCAGCTGATGCTCGATCTGGCGGCTGTCGAAGGTCAGATTGGCCGCTTTGCCGGTGGCAAGGGGCAGGGTAAAGGCGAAGGTGGAGCCAACGCTCGGCTCGCTCTCGACAAACAGCTCGCCCCCCATCAGGTGTACCAGCTGGCGGGTGATGGAGAGGCCAAGGCCCGCCCCCTGCTTGCTCACCTCCGGGCTCATCTGCACCAGCGGCTCGAAGATATGTTCCAGATGGTCGGGGGCGATGCCGATGCCGGTGTCGGTGACCTTGATACGCAGGAAGTTGTTCTCGACGATGGCACTGAGCACCACCTTGCCCTGCGGCGTGTATTTGATGGCGTTGCCCACCAGGTTATAGAGCACCTGTTCGAGCCGCTGCTCGTCGGCCAGCACCGGCGGCAGTTCGGCTGGGCTGATATCCACCAAGGTGAGAGGCTTGGCCTGCACCAGATGCTGGCAGAGATCCAGCACCAGCCGGATCACTCCTTTGGATGAGACGGGCTGGGGGTGGATCTCCAGCTGGCCGTAGCGCATCTGGTGGTAGTCGAGCAGATCGTCCACCAGACGGGCCAGGCCATCGGCGCTCTTGATGATGAGGCCGAGCTGCTTTTGCTGTCCTTCGGTCAAGTCCTGCTGGCTGGCGAGCATCGACTCCGCCATCCCCTTGATGCCGTGAATGGGGGTGCGCAGCTCGTGGGAGGTGTTGGCCAGCAGTTCATCCTTGAGCTTGTCCGCCTGTTGCAGGCTGAGGTTCTGCTTGTGGGTCAGCTTGACCTGCTGTTGCAGCTCCTGGGTCTGCTGCTCGATCAGTTCGATTTTGTCCTTCACCGAGCGCTGCATATGACGAAACGCCTCGGCTAGCCGGTCGATATCATCGCCGGTGCGCTCGATGGCGATGGGGTGATCCAGTGCGCCGTCGGCCACCTGCTCGGCCGCTTCGGTAAGCGATCGCAGCGGCGCCGTGATGGAGTGGGAGAGCCAGCGGGAGAAGAGGATCAGCAGCAGCACCGAGCCCGCCCCCAGCACTATCACCAGGGTTTCCAGCTGGCGGATCGGGGCATAGGCTTCCCGGGTGGAGATCTCGGCGATAAAGGCCCACTCGGTATCGAACACCTTCACCTGGGTGTAGGCGGCCAGCACCTCGTCATCCTGATAGGAGTAGAATAGCCCGACCCCCTGCTCGCCGGAGAGGGTCTTGGTGATGAGGGGCGTTTGCAGCGGCCGGAAGTTGGGGCTGAAGCTGTTCTCGACGCTGAACTCCGGCGCCAGCCAGGCATCGGCGCGCATCCGCTTGTCAGGGCCGATCAGGATGGTCTCGCCGGTCTCGCCCAGCCCCTCCCGCTCTGCCATGATCTGGTTGAGCTTGTCCGGCAGCAGCTCGAAAATCACCACCCCGCGCACATAGTCGTACTGCATCACGGGCGCCGCCATGTAGGCGACCACCTGCCCGGTCAGCTCGTTGCGGCCAAAATCGGTGAACTCGAAGATCTGCTGCGGCTTCTGGCCACCATCGAGGCGGCGTTTGATCTTGGCGAAAGTCTGGCCCAAGCCGCTGCCCTGATAGGGGCCGGAGAGCAGATTGGTGGCAAAGTTGGGGTGTTTGGTGACCGAATAGACCACATCACCGTTGAGGTCCACCAGAAAGATGTCGCTGTAGTTGGACTTGCGCACCATGTCGGCATAGCCGCGATGAAAGCGCTGGTGCACCCGGCCATACATCTCGTCGGCGAGGATCAGGGCACTGATGGAGGGCTCGATCTCCACCTGGCTGTCCGGTTTGCGCAGTTGATCCCAGGTGCCTGGCAGATAACGGGCCTGGGCGCGGCTGCGGGCCTCCTGCGGCGTGGTGCCCAGTTTCTCGAAGGCACCGGTAAAGCCATAGAAACGGCCGATACTGTTGCCGGCGAAATCCTGCTGGGAGAAGTTGATGATTTGCTCTTTGAGGTTGTTGAAGTAATCCTCGAGCTGACTCTTCTTGATATTACGGACGGAGACCAGATGGTTGGAGGTCTGGGTGGTGAGATCCTTGCCGTGGCTGTAGAGGAAGAAGAGGGTGATGACCAAAAATGGCACCATCCCCAACATGAAAAAAGCCAGCATTAGCTGCGGCCTGAGTCCACGAAGCTTGAAGATCCATTTCATCTTGTGATTTTCAATTGAGAATCCGGTTATTAAGCCGCTCAAGTCTCGAACGAAAGCGTAATCATTTCAACGACTTTATCCCAAATTCGCTTGGTGGGTCACAGCGGGATGGAGAAAATTGCAGCAAGCCGTCTAAACCCTGAGCAAACAGTCTGCGTCAGGGCTTAAATTGCGAAAAAGGGGTTGTGCTGGCGCTCGTGGTACGTATAATGCGCCTCGTTGTCAGGCAACTGGCACGAAAGCAGTAACGCGGGAATAGCTCAGTTGGTAGAGCACGACCTTGCCAAGGTCGGGGTCGCGAGTTCGAGTCTCGTTTCCCGCTCCAAATTTCCATCGCACCAACGATGGAACTCACTTTCAAGACAATCAGTCTTGTCAGCATGGCGCGTTAGCAAAGCGGTTATGCAGCGGATTGCAAATCCGTTTAGTCCGGTTCGACTCCGGAACGTGCCTCCATCTTCTCTCTGTTTTCCCTGAATCATCTCTCTTAGAGCCGTGAACCTCGGTCAGTATCCTTGCTGCACCAGTAACTGTTCGCAACCTGCCTGTTTCCATTCGCGCTCGAGATAGTGGCTCACATCCGCCATGTTTTGCCCCCGATATTGAAATTGCAGCTCGGCGCTTTGGTGTCCGAGATCCGCCATCCGTTGTTTCAGGGTGCCGCATTGCCACAGGCTGACGGTGGGCACGCCCCGTTCGGCCAGCACGATGGCATCGTCCCTGTTCAACTGCCACTCCTCCAGTTGTGCCCGTGTCAGGGCAATCATCAGCACCAGCAGTGCTACTTCCGACAGTTTCATGCGCATCTCCCTACAGCATGTTTTTCCCCTGATAACTGTGGCAAAGCGCACGATTTTCGCAAGTTTGTTAACTGTTGGTTAATGACGTAACCCGTTTTCAGTATTTCCCGTTTTTCACCATTTTTTTATAAAAAAATGGGTTCGTGATGTAGTAATCCTACATGGAGTGGAGTAATCTTTGTTCAGTGGTCTTACCAGTAAGGAGTTACATCATGTTTCATCCCTTTTCCCTGACTCAGATTATTCTTCGTCGCATTTATGTATTGCTGGTGGGCATTCTGGCGTTCCCCGTGATGCTGTTTCGCAGCGATCGTGCCCGCTTCTACAGCTATCTGCACCGGATCTGGAACAAAACCAGCACCAAACCGGTTTGGCTCAAAATGAGCGAGCGTGGCGAGCGGATCTTCTACTAATCCGCAATTTGATTTCGATGAAAAAGACAGCTTCGGCTGTCTTTTTTTATATGTTTAAAAACATATAGTTAACTATATGCTCTGCTATTATCCGCATTCCGGTTACATGGTCGGCGTCGGTGGTTCCTGTGCCGTGCAGATTTGCCGAGCAGGCCCACTTCCGTTTGGCCCCCTCTCTCGATGTGCTCTGTGATGCAAGGAGATGCGATGATCATTCGTCAGGCCCGAGCCGTAGATATTCCCGCGCTGGTAGCGCTGCGCATGCAGCTGTTCTGCGAGGTGGTGAGCTGGCGAGCCCGCAGGCCGATCCTGCCCTGTGGCAGGCGACGGTTGACTACTTTACCCAGGCGATGAGTGAAGAGGGGTCTTTATCCTGGCTGGCCGAGGTCGATAAGCAGGAGGGCGGCAAGCAGATCGTGGCGGCGGGAACGCTGGCGCTGTTTGTGCGGCCACCCTATCCCAGCAATCTGGCGGGGGTGGAGGGGTATCTGCTCAACATGTATACGCTGCCGCAATGGCGCCGGCAGGGGATCGCCACGGCGCTGCTCGACGCCATTACCGCTTGTGCCAGAGCGCGTCAGCTCGGCAAGGTGTGGCTCCATGCCAGCGATGAGGGGCGCCCCCTCTATGAGCGGATCGGGTTTGTCACTAATCCTGCCTCGCTGGAGTGGCAACCGGGGGCCGGATAAGGGGGCAACCCCGTTCTGGTGAGTCCCGGCCGGTCCGTTTGATTTACCGCAATAAATATGGCGTCAGATGGGAGCGTGATGACGCGGCCAACTATGCTGATGGAGCTCGCTACCATTATCTTATTGATCCACTGTGTGGTTTGGCCATGGTGGGGGCCTGTCTGGAGGATACGTTTCGATGTTCAATAGCAAACTGAAAGCCGAGTTGCAGCAGTGTCAGGAGCAACTTCTGGCACAGCAGGGATTTTTCGACGCCGTGCACGGCAGCGTGGCGACCATCACCTTTACCCCGGATGGCACAGTGCTGGCCGCCAATGATCTCTTTCTCAATGTGGTGGGTTTCAGTGCGCCCGAGGTTATCGGTCAGCATCACCGCCTCTTCTGCGACAAGCAGTATGCCCAGAGCAGCGCCTATCAGCAGTTTTGGGCCGATTTGAAACAGGGGCGCTCCCGTACCGGGGTGTTCCAGCGCTTCAACAAACGGGGCGAGGCGATCTGGCTGGAGGCGACCTACTTTCCCGTCAAGTTGCGGGGTGTGGTGACCAAGGTGATCAAGATTGCCGCCGACATTACCGAGCACCATCTGCAACTGCTCAGCCAGCAGGCGGTGGTGACGGCGCTGGACCGCTCGATGGCAATGATTGAATTTACCCCAAGCGGAGAGGTCGTTACCGCCAATGGCAACTTCCTCCATACCATGGGCTATACCCTGGCGCAGGTGCAGGGCAAGCATCACCGTATCTTCTGCGATGATCAGTTTTATCGTGAACAGCCCCACTTCTGGGAGGAGCTGGGCCGTGGCCAGTACAAGTCCGGCCTCTTCTGTCGTCAGAACAGTCACGGCGGCAAGGTGTGGCTGGAGGCGACCTACAACCCGATCCTCGACGAGCATCGCAAGGTGGTGAAGGTGATCAAGTTCGCCAGTGACATCACCGAGCGGATCAACAAGAGCGATGCGGTGCGCGAAGCGGCCATGCTGGCTCACAGCGCGGCGCGGGAGACCCTGAACTGTGCCGAGCGCGGGGCAGGTTTGCTCGCCTCGGTGGTCGACACCTCCAGCCTGATTGCCAGCCAGCTCACCCACAGCATTGGCCTGATCAACCAGCTGAACGAGCAGTCGCGCAACATCGAGGCGATCGTCTCCACCATCAGCAGCATCGCCGATCAGACCAACCTGCTGGCCCTCAACGCGGCCATCGAGGCGGCGCGAGCGGGGGATCAGGGGCGCGGCTTTGCGGTGGTGGCCGACGAGGTTCGCCAGCTGGCGGCCCGCACCTCCCTCTCTACCGACGAGATTGCCAAGGTGGTGCAGAACAACCGCGAGCTGACCGCCAGGGTCACCTCCGAGATGTCCGACGTCGCCAGCAGCGCCGAGCTGGGCAAACAGCAGGTGGGAGAGGTGAATGAGGTGATGAGCGAGATCCGGCGGGAGGCCAACAACGTCTCCAGCACCGTCTCGGATCTGGCGATCTGAGCCCCCGAACTTTCTGCCATGCCGGGGCATTGACTCATCTTTGAGCAGTCAGTGCCCCAATCTGAACCCCTCCTGTATCGTCCCGCCATTGTGAATTGTTCTGGTTTGACCTCTTGATTAGGCTTGCCGCCTCATTCATTTCAGAGCAGGAACAGAACAAGATGGCATTACAACAGAAGGGGCGGGCAATGGCCCTGCTGGTTATGGTCGCGAGCATGGGTCTGGGCGGCTGTATGGGGCAGATGGGGCTTTCCGGCATGGTTACCAAGGGCAACCTGAGCGTGGTGGATAACCGCTACGGTCGTGCCGGGGTCTTTATGCTGCTTGCACCAGTCTACGGTCTGGCAGCGACCGCTGACCTGTTCGTCTTCAATACCATCGAGTTCTGGTCTGGCAAAAACCCCATTACCGGCAAATCCCCGGCCGTGGTGGACATGAAGGCCAACCCGGTGATCAAGGTGAACCAGCATCTGGATCCGGCCCTCAAGAAGGTGCCGCTGGCCATGCTGCCACAAGGGGTGCGCGAGGTGGAGATCAGCTACCCGAACGAGCGTACCGCCCAGATGGAAGTGCACTATCTGGATGGTCGCAGCAGCATGATGCGCGGCGAGAAGCGCGGCGAGCTGATGGATATCTACTTCGACGGCAAGTTTGTCTCTACCCTGACCCGATCAGAGTTGGAGCAGATGAGCGCGAACGCCAGCGCCGCAGCCTGATCATCACGGCTGATACCGACAAACAACGCCCCGCAACTGCGGGGCGTTTTGCATTGGGCCTAGTCGGGCTGCTTGCGATGGGGCGGGGTGAGGATCAGCCCCAGCAGGCGGCGCAGGTGGGTGAGCTGCTCGGTCAGCTGCACGTTGAGCCAGAGGTAGCCATTGATGGCCGCCTCGGTGTTGGGGGGGAGTGACACCTGAGTCGCCACCTCGTGCAGGCGGGCGATAGCGGCATCCGCGCCGCGCCCGTCACCGGTTAGCATCATCAAGGCAAGCTGGTTGATCGCCTCCTCGGTGGCTTGATGGCAGGCGTGCAGTTCGCGGGTGCTCTGCATCAGGAAGTGGCTCTCCCGATCGTTCCAGTAGGTGTTGGCCAGCATCTCCAGAGTGCAGAGGGTGTTGCGCATGGTGACCTGCACCGCATCAAACAGCGAGATACTGTGGCGCGTCTCTTTGGCCGCGGGGGCCAGCAGGGCCCGCAGTTTACCGGTCTGGGCCAGCAGTTGGGAGAGATTGTGCTTGAGGCGCGGGCGTTCCAGCACATTGGGGGAGAGGTGAGTGTGATAGAGCCGCCCCGACTGCTGCAGGATCTGGTGCAGTTGCAGCCGCCAGTGGCTGTAGGCGCGCTGTGGATAGATGCTGCAAAAGAGCAGCGCCAGCAGGGAGCCCAGAATCACGTCGGCACTGCGCCACAGTGCCGTTTCTATGTCCCCCGGCATGGCTCCCATGGTGACCCCCAGCGTGATACCGATCAGCAGCCCCACATAGGGGCGCTTGCCGAGGGCCAGATAGCCGCACAGGAACATGATGCAACCGCACCAGATCAGGGTGAGTGGCAGGGAGTAGATCTCGAGATAAAGTGCTACCACCCCGCAACTGGCGCCGAAGATGGTGCCCACCACCCGCTGCAGGGCGCGGGAGAGCACATTGCCCCAGAATGAGATGGGGCCCATCACCACCACCAGGGTGATCAGCGGCCAGGTGCTCTCCGGCAGTTTCAGCTCGCGGGTCAGCAGAAAGGTGAGCATAAAAGCGAGCGCAATGCGCAGGCCGTGGACGATCCGGTAGCGGCCATAGACCAGCAGATCGAGTCGGGAGAGGGGGGCATCAAGACGCACAGTGAGCCTCGTATCAGGTTGCTGACAGGGCGCCTACATCCGGCCGACGCCCCGTCGGGATTCAGGCCAGTCGTCCCTGCAGGGGGTGGATCCAGACCCGCTCGCCAACGGCGATCCCGGGTTGGTCCGGCACGATTTCGATCAGGCAGTTGGCATCGGCCATGGAGCTGAGAATACCCGAGCCCTGTGGCCCGGTGGTGCGCACCCGCAACTGGCCGTTACGGTCCTGATGGAAAATGCCGCGCAGAAACTCGGTGCGCCCCGGGCGGCTCTTCATCTTCTCGTCTGCCAGTGCCGACAGGCGCAGCGGCTGCCACCGCTTGCCCTGCAAGCGGGCTATGGCGGGCTCGACAAACTGCAGCACGCAGATCATCGCCGCCACCGGATTGCCCGGCAGGCCGAAGAAGGGGGTCTGCCCCAGCTTGCCAAAGGCGAGCGGGCGGCCCGGCCGCATCTGGATGCGCCAGAAATCGATCTGGCCGAGTTCAGCCAGCACCAGCTTGATAAAGTCGGCGTTGCCCACCGAGACCCCGCCCGAGCTCAGCACCAGATCGGCACTGGCGGCGGCCTGCTCCAGCTGCTGGCGCAGGATGGTCTTGTCATCGGGAATGATGCCAAGGTCCATCACCTCGCAACCGGCGGCGCGGATAAGGGCCATCAGGGTGAAGCGGTTGCTGTCGAAGATATGGCCGGGGGCGAGCTGCTCGCCCGGGGCCTGCACCTCGTCACCGGTACTGAACAGAGCCACTTTCAGCGGGGTGCGCACAGTGAGACTGGCTTGACCGAGGGATGCTGCCAGCCCCAGCTGGGGGGCACCCAGCCAGGTGCCAGCCGGAATGGCGACCGCCCCCTTGGCGAGATCTTCTCCGGCGAGACGCACATTCTGTCCCGCCCGGATCGGGGCGGTGACGGTGACCCACTCACCTTCAATCTGCGTCTCTTCCCGCATCACCACGGTATCCACGCCGGGGGGAAGCGGGGCGCCGGTCATGATCTGCACCGCCTGACCGGCCAGCACCGGTTCATGGCGCTGCTGGCCCGCCAGCACTTCACCCACCAGCAGCCAGCGACCGGCGGCGAGATCGTCGCTGCGAAGGCCAATGCCGTCCATCGCCGAGTTGGCGTGGGGCGGCACATTGATGGGGCTGATCAGATCGGTGGCCAACACTGCGCCGTGGCACTCGGCCAGCGGTTTGTCGCAGCAGGCGGTGCTTGGGGTGAGGGCCGCCAGAATGGCGTTGCGGGCCGCTTCGACCGAGAGAAAGCCCTTGCCCGCCTCCGGCTCCTTGCTCTGGCAGCCGTCAAGCCAGCGACAGACGAAGTCGGCGATGGCCGCCAGATCGTTGATATCGAGGCGGGGCAGGCTTGTCTGCTGTTGTTCGCCACTCTGTTGGGGCTGATCGCTGGCCAGCGCGATGATGTCGCCGTCTTCGGGGAAGAGCAGTGGCTTGCCAATTTCGGCGCGGTGCAGCTCGATTTTCGGGAAGTGTTCGTGCTTGAACCCCTCGACCAAGAGCAGATCGAGCTCTGTCTGATCGAAGCTTGCCAGCAGCTGGCGAAAGTCGGCTTCGGCCAGCTCTGTCTCAATGATGCGAGCGTGGCGACGGCGGGAAGCCACCATCATCTGCTGGGCACCCGCCTTGCGCAGGCGATAGCTGTCCTTGCCCGGCTGGTCGATGTCAAAGTCGTGGTGGGCATGCTTGAGCACCCCGATGCGCAGGCCGCGATCCACCAGCAGGGGGATCAACTGCTCCAGTAAGGTGGTCTTGCCGGTACCGCTCCAGGCGGCGAAGCCGAGCAGGGGAAGGGTGGGGGCCGGGGTCATGAGGTGACTCCTTGTTGGGGGTCGATAGCCGGGGCAAGCAGACGGGCCTCGTAGGCGGCCAGCTCGGCAGGGCTGTTGAGATTGATAAAGGCATCCGGCTGATCGGCAAAGCTCACCACCGCCATATGGTGGCGGGCAAACCAGATATCGATTTTGCGCTCTCCCTCTGCCAGCGCAGCGGCGAGAGAGGGGAGCAGGGATTTGTGCAGCAGAGCCACCACGGGTTGCAGCCAGTCGCCGTCGTGGGCCACTACCAGCTCGGTATCCGGGGTCAGGGCGGCGCGAAAGCGGCTCATCAGATCCAGCGGCAGGGCGGGGCCATCGCAGGGAACGAACAACACCCAGTCGTGACGGGCGGCGGCAAGGCCTGCCTGCATGCCCGCCAGCGGGCCGAGATAGTCGTTGTTGTCATCGCTGATGACCGGGGCCAGCGCCTGATAGCGGACCTGACTGCGGTTGGCGTTGATCAGCACCTCATCCACCTGGGGGCGCAGCCGTTCCAAAACGTGGTCGATAAGAGGGCGTCCCGCCAGCGCTACCCATCCCTTGTCTTCACCCCCCATCCGGGTGGCGCGGCCTCCTGCCAGGATCACGGCCGATACGGGAAAAAGCCTAGAGGGAGATTCGCTTCTTGAAGTCATGTCGCTCGATGATTTTTAAAGGGGTCGTCTCTTGCAGCTGGCCACGGGCGAGGGTCCATTGCCGCTCGCACAGGTCGGTCAGGGCGTTGCTCTGGTGGCTGATGACGACCAGGCCGCTGCCATGTTCCCGCAGATCTTGCGCCAATGCGGCCATCAGGGCAACCGAATGTGTGTCCAGATTGGCGGTGGGCTCATCCATCAGCAGAAAGGCCGGTTGCAGCGCCCAGGCGCGGGCCATCGCCAGTCGTTGCCGTTCGCCACCGGACAAAATGCTGATGTGCTCCCGCGCCAGCCCCTCCAGCTCGACCCGGCGCAGCGCCTCGAACACCCGGATCTCGCTGCCGAGCTGTTTATCCAGCGCCCAGGCTACGTTGTCGTGCACCGTGCGATCGAACAGATAGGGGGTCTGGTGCAGATAGGTGACCCTGCCCGGCCCCAGATCCCGCTTGAGCAGCCGGTTGAGCCGTTGTTGCCAGCGCCCCGGCAGATTGGTGTGGCCACGGGTGGGGGCGAGCAGCCCGGCCAGGATCTTGAGCAAGGTGGTCTTGCCCACCCCATTGGCCCCGTGCAGCCAGATGGCATCCCCCGGTGCGATGGCGAGCCGGTCAATCTCGAACAGCTGGCGCTCGCCAAAGCGCATGGTGAGTTGCTGGGCGGTCAGGGCCATGGGGTACTCCTGTTGATACACAGTGGGGGCATGGTCAGTTCTTCAGATAGCTGTGGCCGCGACACGCCGTCAGCAGCAGGTTGAGCAGCAGCGCCAGGGTGAGCAGCACTATGCCAAGGGCCACCCCCTGGGTGAAGGCCCCTTTCTGGGTCTCCAGCGCGATGGCGGTGGGGATGTTGCGGGTAAAGTGCAAGATGTTGCCCCCCACCATCATGGAGCAGCCCACCTCGGTGACGATGCGGCTGAAGGCGCCGATGATGGCGGCCAGCAGGCCAAAGCGGCACTCGTGCATCAGGCCGATCAGCGCCTTGGGCCAGGAGACCCCCAGCGTCAGGGCGGTCTCCCAGGCACGGCGGTCACTCTGGACAAACGCCGCGTGGGCCATGGTGGCGATCACCGGAAAGGCGATCAGCATCTGCCCCACCACCATCGCCTGCTGGGTAAAGAGCAGCTTCCAGTCGCCAAAGGGGCCGGCCCGCGACAGCAGCATATAGAGCAGCAGGCCAATCACCACGGTCGGCACCGATTGCAGGGTATTGATGCAGGAGAGCCAGAGCCAGCGGCCGGGCAGCGGCAGATAGGCCAGCGCAAAGCCCAGCAGCAAGGCGGGTAGCAGCACCAGCAGCAGGGCGATGCAGGAGACGGAGAAGGAGACCCCCACCACCTGCCACAGTTCGGTGTCACCACTGAACAGCAGGGCGAGGGCTGCTAATGTCGTGTCGAGCAGCGTTGGCATCAGGCGCCTCTCTCAGCGAACCGGGGGAGGGCCATCAAGGTCATCGCAGGGGTCAGGGTTGCCATTATTTCCCGTTGGCATCCGCTACAAACAGCGCCTGACCGGCCACCTTGAAGTTGCCGATCAGGGTCTGGCCGTGCTCGGAGACCAGCCAGTTCTTCAGGGTGCGCGCCCCTTCGGTGTTGAGATCCGGGTAGCGCTTGGGGTTGACCAGGATCACCTGATAGGGGTTGAACAGACGCTTGTCACCCTCCAGCAGTACGGCGAGATCCAGCTTGCTCTGGTAGGCGAGCCAGGTGCCGCGGTCGGTCAGGGTGTAGGCACCGAGCTCCGAGGCCATGGTCAGGGTCGGGCCCATCCCTTGGCCGATGGATTTGTAACCGGCAAACTCGGGTTTGACGTCAGCGGCTTGCCACAGGGTCTTCTCCTTGATGTGGGTACCGGACTCGTCACCGCGGGAGATAAAGGTCTGGCCCTGCTCCTTGATGGCCTGCAGCCCCTTGGCGGCATCATGCAGCTTGCCAAGACCCGCCGGATCTTTCGCCGGGCCGACGATAACGAAGTCGTTGTACATCAGGTGCACCGGCTCGATGCCAAAGCCCGCCTCGACAAACGTCTTCTCGGCAGAGGGGGCGTGGGTCATCACCAGATCCGCGTCGCCATTTTCGCCCATCTTCAGGCTCTGGCCTGTACCGGCCGCCATCACCTGCACCGGATAACCGGTCTCCTTGGTGAACTGGGGCAGCAGCCAGCCCAGCAGACCGGACTGCTCGGTGCTGGTAGTGGTGGCGAGGCGGATCGGCGCTTTTGTGGCATTAGTATCCGCTTCGGCGTGGGCGGCCCCGGCGATCAGCAGGCTGGCCGCAAGGGAGAGGGCAAAACGTTTGAGGTTGGTTTTAATCGTCATCTTGATGCAACTTTTCATGAACGATGAGAGGAGGGCAAGAGTAAGCAAGCAAGGTGCCAAACTGTTCCTTTGTCGCTGCATTCACGGTTTGCCGTTTAAAAACAGAAGCTTATTAAAATCAATTAGGTGAGCTTGTTATCGCTTTTAATAATTGGTGTTGGTGCTTTTGATACGGTAAGGACAAAATGTCCCACTAAGGTTCCGGTTATCGGGACATTCTCCGACCTTACGTGCATCCGAGGTACTTTTTTCATGACTGCACCTGCCAGCCGCTGGTCTGCCCTCTCCCTGCTCATCGTCGACGATGAGCCCGGCATGCGCAGCTTTCTGGCCAAGGCGCTGGCCAAGCGCTTCGCCCAGATAGAGACTGCCGCCAGCGTGGAAGAGGCGGAAGCCCTGCGCTGCCGCCTGCATTTTGATCTCATCATCGCCGACATCCGGCTGCCGGGGCGCTCCGGCATCGAGTGGCACGAAGCCATCGATCCGGCCACCCGCCGCAGCGACATCATCTTCATGACCGGTTTTGGCGATATGGAAACCGCCCTCAAGGCGCTGCGCCTCGGCGCCAGCGACTTTATCCTCAAGCCCTTC
Organism: Aeromonas sp. QDB11; assembly: GCF_027705265.1. Lineage (NCBI taxonomy): Bacteria > Pseudomonadati > Pseudomonadota > Gammaproteobacteria > Aeromonadales > Aeromonadaceae > Aeromonas > Aeromonas sp. QDB11. The sequence goes on from NZ_JAPDBM010000048.1 coordinate 30,241, forward strand.
AATCTCGACCAGATGGTGCAGGCGGTGGACAGGGTCATCGAGCGCCGCCAGATGGAGCGGGAGAACCTGCTGCTGCGTCGGGAGGTGAGCAAGCTGTTCCCACCCACCCTGATTGGCGACAGTGCCAAGACCCGCGAGCTCAAGACGCTGATTGCCCGGGTTGCCCCCTCCAACGCCGCCGTGCTGGTGGAGGGGGAGTCCGGTACCGGCAAGGAGCTGGTGGCCCGCGCCCTGCATCAACTCTCCGGCCGGATGGGGGCCTTTGTGCCGCTCAACTGCGCCGCCATCGCGCCTGAGCTGCTCGAAAGCGAGCTGTTTGGCCATGTGCAGGGGGCCTTTACCGGCGCCCGCAAGGGGCGTGACGGCCTGTTTCGGGTCGCCCATCAGGGGACGCTGTTCCTCGACGAGATCGGCGAGATGCCGCTGGCCATGCAATCGTCCCTGTTGCGGGCGCTGGAGCAGAAGGCCATCCGCCCGGTCGGTGCCGAGCGCGAGCTGGCTGTGGATGTGCGCATCGTCGCCGCCACCAACCGCAACCTCAAGGCCGAGGTGGAGGCGGGTCGCTTTCGCGAAGATCTCTTCTATCGCCTCAACGTGGTGGCGCTGCCGGTGGCGCCGCTGCGCGAGCGCATCGACGACATCCCCGCGCTGGTGCACCACTTCACCCGTCAGCTCACCGCCGAGATGGGGATGGGCTCCTTGAGCTGGACCCACGAGGATGTGGTGGCGATGCAGGCTTACCCCTGGCCCGGCAACGTGCGCGAGCTGCGCAACCTCATCGAACGCTGCCTGCTGTTGGGCAAGCCGCCGGCGGATTACTGGCAGAGCAGCAAGCCCGCCGAACAGGGGGCGAGCGAGGAGGGTTATCCGCTGGCGTGGCCGCTGGCCGAGGTGGAGAAGGCCCACATCCTGCAAGTGGTGGCGAGCCATGATGGCAACAAGTCGGCGGCCTCCCGGGTGCTGGGGGTGGCGCGCAAGACGCTGGAGCGCAAGTTCAAGGAGTGGGCCATCGAATGAAGTGCTGTAACCGGATGGCGTGCCGATGAAACTGACCCTGCTGCCCCGCTGCGTGCGAACCAAGGTACGCTGGCGCCTGCTGCTGCTCACCTCGGTGCCCATCATGCTCACTCTGGCGGGCATGATCGCACTCACCCTCTACTGGACCCTCACCTACAGCTGGCAGAACCTGCTCACCACGGTGCGCAGCGATCTCGGGGTGGCTCACCACGCCATCACGGTGCAGCAGCAGCGCCAGACCGAGCATCTGGAGCATCTGCGCGATGCCTGGGCCTTTCAGTTGCGGCTGCGGGAATCGCCGGATCAGCTGCAGGATTGGGTGATGCCGCTGGCGGCCAACTATGGCCTCGATTTTCTACGCTTGCGTCAAGGCCCCGCGCTGGATCAGCTGACGGCGCAGGAGCGCGCCGCCCTCACGGCCGGACGCAGCGTCAGCCACTTCGTGGTCTGGTCGCAGCAGGAGATGCGCGCCCTCTCCCCGCAGTTGGCCAAGCGGGCTGTGTTGTGGCAGCGGGATGGCACCAGGGCGGTGGAAAACCGGGGGCTGATCAGCCTCTCTCTGGCTCCGGTAATGGGCCGCGACGGCTCCCTTTGGGCCGTGCTGGAGGGGGGCGAGCTTGTCAACGGCAGCACCCGGCTGGTGGATGAGCTCAAGGGGCAGGTGTTTGCCAAAAACACCCTGCCGGATGGCAGCGTCGGCACCGTCACCCTGTTTCTCGACGATCTGCGGGTGAGCACCAACGTGCCGGTCAGCAGCAGTCGCCAGATTGGCCGGGCGGTAGGCACCCGGGTCTCGCCGCCGGTGCGCGAGCAGGTGCTGGGGCGGGGGGAGATGTGGATCGATCGTGCCTTCGTGCAGGATGCCTGGTATGTCTCGGGCTACGAGCCACTGCTGGGGGCCAATGGCGAGCGCATCGGCATGCTCTACGTCGGTTTTCTCGAGTGGCCCATCATTCGCACCTACCTCACCAATCTGGTGGAGCTGGGCTCCGGCGTAGTGCTGCTGTTGCTGCTCTCTGGCCTGCTGGTCTATCGCGGCGCGCGGGATCTCTTCTCCCCCATCGAGCGGATGCACAAGGTAGTGCGGCAGGTGCAGGCCGGGGAGTCGGCTCGCATCGGCCCGCTGGCCCTCGATCCCGACCACGAGCTGGCCCAGCTCGGTCGCCAGTTCGACGCCATGCTGGACAGGCAGGAAGCGCATCAGCAGCAGATGGCCCGCAGTGCCGATGAGCTGGAGCAGAAGGTGGCCGAGCGTACCCAAAGCCTCGAGCTCAAGACCGCCGAGCTGGAAGATCATATCCATATGCTGACCGAGGCGCGCCAGCAGCTGCTGATCAGCGAGAAGCTGGCAGCCCTTGGCGAGCTCTCGGCCGGGGTGGCCCACGAGATCAACAACCCCTTGGCGGTGATCCTCGGCAATGTGGAGTTGATGAAGCTGGAGCTGGGGGAGGCGGCCGAGCCGGTCAGCGAGGAGCTGGCGCTGGTGCTGGCCCAGATCGAGCGCATTCGCGCCATCACCCGCAGCCTGCTGCAATATTCGCGCCCCGGCGATTACGAGACCGCACCTGTGTGGCAGCACCTCAATCCCATCATCGAGGAGAGCCTGACCCTGGTGCGCTCCGCCCTGCGCCAGCAGCAGGTGGAGCTGGTGGCCGATCTCAGGGCCCAGCAGCCCATCGAGGCGGATCGCCAGCAGCTGCTACAGGTGCTGATCAACCTCTTGGTCAACGCCAGCCACGCGCTGGGGGAGCAGGGGGAGATCCGGGTCGAGAGCCGCGACTGGGTCGATGAACTGGGTCAGCTGCGCGGGGCAGAAGTGCGGGTGATCGACAACGGCAGCGGCATCGAGGCGGCCATTATCGACAAGATCTTCGACCCCTTCTTCACCACCCGCGCTACCGGCACCGGTCTGGGGCTGGCCCTGAGCCACCGCATCATCAGCCGCTGGGGTGGGGAGCTGCTGGTGGACTCCACCCCGGGGCAGGGGAGCTGCTTTACCGTACGGTTGCGCAGCCACGCCCTGCTGCCCAGCGGCAGCGAGCCCGCGAAACTGGAAGGGTGGCGCATCGCCCTCAATGCCGAGGGGCGTGAGACAAGCGATTGATGCTGTTATAAAAAGGCCCGTTACAAAAACAGCCCGTCAACATGGTTGGCGGGCTGTTTTGTCGGTGGGTGAGTGGTTATTTACTGCGGGCTCCACACCAGCTTGCCGCTCTGGGTCAGGTCATAGCCGCCGAGGCGGGCCGCCAGCTCGCGTCCCTCGGGGGATTGCAGCCAGCCGATCAACTGCTGCAGCAGGGTGCGAAAGAAGACCCCCTGCGGCATCACCAGATCGAAGCACTCCTGCGACAGCGGCATAAAGCCGAGGCCAAACTCGGTGGCGGTACTCTGGGCGCCGGGCCCGACGTCCGCATCGCCACGGCTGATGGCAGCGGCCAGCTCCCGCTCGCTGTTGACCTCGAGGGTACGTTCCAGCCGGGTCAGCGACTCCCCTTGCGTTTGCAGCCACTCCTGCAGGGCGCGCTGGCTGCCAGCCCCCTCCTGACGCATGGCCCAGCGCCAGTCGAGCGCTTCTTTCGCCTCCTTGGGTTGCAACCCCTGGCGCAGCACCAGCCCCTGCACCCGCCTAAATCCATGAACGATCACCCATTGTCGGTGGCCCTGATACTGCTGCACCAGCGCAGGATGGCGCAGGTGGGCCTCCTCGGCCTGCCCCCAGTGGATGGCGCAGAGATCCACATGGCCGCGTGCCAGCATCGCCAGTCCCTGACGGGTGCCGCACGGGGTGTAACCCACCAGCGCCTGGGTGCCGAGCTGCTGGGCCAAACGGCTGCTGGCGTAGTGGAGCAGTACGTCATCCGAGCCCGCCAGCAGCAGCCGGTCGTTCATCACCCCTTCGTGGCAGCTGCCGAGCAGCCAGCGATCGAGCAGGGAGCGCGGAAACAGCCACTTGCCGGTCGCCTTGGTGGCGGGGATGCGCGCCTCGTTGGCGAGCTGGTAGACCTTCTTCTCGTTGAGATCGAGGTACTCGGCCACCTGCTTCACGTTCATAAATTCGTTCATGGCTTGCGTTTGACCCTCTGGCTGGCGTGGTCGAGATACAGAGCGATCAGTTCGGCACTCATCAACTCGTTCATTGCCTAGTCCCGCATTCCGCGACCGGCCGAACCGGGCGCCAGCACCGGCGGCTTCTCGTCCAGCACCATATGATCGTGGCCGCTGAATACCTCGAAGTGGCGCCCCTTGGCGCGGGCAATCATGGTGATGCCGAGCTGGCGGGCCAGATCCAGCCCCATCTGGGTGACGCCGGAGCGCGACAGCAGCACCGGAATGCCCATCTGCGCCACCTTGATCACCATCTCCGAGGTGAGCCGCCCCGTGGTGTAGAAGATCTTGTCGCTGCCACTCTCGCCGCGCATCCAGAGCTCGCCCGCCAGGGTATCCACCGCATTGTGGCGCCCCACATCCTCGACAAAGGAGAGGATTTCGGCGCCGCGGCAGATGGCGCAGCCATGCACGGCACCGGCCATCTTGTAGGTTTCGTTATGGGCCGACAGCGCCTTGAGCAGGGCGTAGAGGGTGCTCTGTTTAAGCTCAGGCGCCGCCAAGACCACCCCTTCGAGCTTCTTCATCACGCTGCCATACATGGTGCCCTGACCGCAGCCGGAGGTGACCGTCTTCTTCTCCAGCGACTTGTCGAGATCGGCGGCCTGCTGACTGCTCACCACGGCGGCGGCCTCGCTCTCCCAGTCGACAATCACCGACTCGATGGCCGAGATATCCTCGATAAAGCCCTGATTTTTCAGATAACCCAGTACCAGCGCCTCGGGGCGGGCCCCCAGCGTCATCAGGGTTACTATCTCCTTCCAGTTGAGGTAGACCGTCAGTGGCCGCTCACAGGCGATTTGGCGGGTTTGCAGTGTGCCCTGCTCATCCATCACCTCGACGGCCATGGTGAGCTGGGCGGCAGCATTGCTTTTGATAAAGGTCGGTGTCATGGGCCCCTCGCGACCGGTTGCCGGGATCTAAGGGGAGGGATACAGCAAGTTTTGTTCCAGATTACTTTGGGCGAGACTCTCTTTCTACGGGGTTGAATAGGTTCAAATACAGTTTGCGATTCGAATCAACTTCCATTACAGGTAGATGACGTGGTTAATATGGTGCAGTAGGGAATACCTATGCATTTTGTGAAGGAGAGAAATTAATGGTTTTGCCTAAAGATCGACTTCGGAAAATTCATGGTATTGCAGAGCCACTAGGTTCTGCTGACCCATCGGTTCTTGCAAGAAGAAAGTATCACGAGATGGTTGCTACATGGTTGGCGAATAAATCTTATATTTTGCAATTACTCTTCGTGACGATTGGTTTCGTGAACGTATTGCTTCCTGCATTGTCTAGGCCTTGGCGTGCGGTGATCGAAAGTACTTTTATAGCCAGAGAGATATTTCATGATTATTCAACATTTAGCGGGTTGGCAATAGCCAATCTCTATATTTTGATAGCATTATTCCTAATTAGAACCTTGCAAATAAAGAGCCTGCCAGGAGGTTCTGCTTTTGCTCTTTCCTATAGAAACATTATTGATATGGAGCTCTTTCCAAGAACCCCAAAAGAAGAATTAGCTTATTGGTCTGAGATTGTATTTGGCCTTGCAGGCACGACGATATGGCTGTTTATACCATTTGGAGTGCTTGCATATTTCATCAAAATATCTCGTGTGTTGGGCTAAATCGTAGGTTGGTGCTGAACGTAGTAAAGCCCAACGTTTACCGAATGATCTTGTTGATGTTGGCAATCATCTTGTTACTCGGTTATTGCCAACATTAAGCTGGATTGGGATGTGGGAGAATTGGTTTTTCTTTACTTAACTAGAGAAAAGTGGATTGAGTTATCATGCCTTCAATTATTTGGAATGGTAATTTCCGTGCAAATAGTGTACGACTCCATTATTTTTAGGTCTGCACAACAAACGTCGCAGACCAATATCCATCTAATATTAGAGGTCGCTTATAGTTGTTTCATTTTGAAGCGTATACCCAAGCTCAAGGGGTAATGTTTTTTCTGATGAAAAATCTTTAGGAGTAAATTCATTGGAGGATCTTGATTCTGAAAGTAATCCCATATGTTGATAGGCTTCCGCCACTAGTTCGCTACAGAAGAGTGAACTTAAATCTTCATTATTTTTTCCAAAAATCCCATCGTAGGCTGATTTTATAAGCTCTATCTTGCTTTTTTCATAGGGACGTCCACTTACTTCATGTCGAAAAGCATTTAACCTAGTGATCATATCTATGGTTAATGGCTTGGACAGTTGTCTGATGCTAATCTGATAGCCTTTTGCAAAACACTTTTCTAAACGTTCGGATAGCTCAACCCGTTGAACACCTTTTGTGAGTTTTCCTGTATCGGCATCAGATATATCGCTAAGGGTTGTCGACTCCCAACAAAATATAGATCCCAAAGGGTCTAATGGGTCATCAAAACGATAAACCATACCAACATGAGACCAGTTGCTTAGAGTGAAAAATTTTATTCCATCAGAAATCCCTCCTTTTCCTGAAAATAGTAATATATCCGTCATTCCGCACCTGATTTTGCTATTTTCAGTGCTTGACGGCGATCGGCCGTTCTGATCTATTACTCTCTTTTGC
>NZ_JAPDBM010000049.1:0-36857 GCF_027705265.1 Aeromonas sp. QDB11
CGGGGTGACGTGAGCGCGTTAAGGATCAGGGTGTTCACGTTGGCCGGAATGGCTGTTCAACTTCGCCGGAATACGCAATTACTACAGATCCCGCACTACGCTTTGCCTCACCGTGATAAACCGCTTCGATATTATTGCCATCAGGATCGAGCACAAAGGCGGCGTAGTAGCCGGGGTGATAATTGCGCTCACCGGGGGCGCCGTTATCTTTACCGCCATTGGCCAGCGCGGCCTGATAAAAACGATCCACCATGGCGCGGTCTTGCGCCTGAAAGGCGAGATGATGGCGACCGGTCAGCACCCCCAGCGCGGCGGGACTGTCGACAGAGGTGACAAACAGTTCGTCTGCCCAGAAGTAGCCATCACCGGTGCCGCCCAGCGGAATATCGAGGCTGGCCAGGGTCGCGGTGTAAAAGCGCTCGCTGGCGGCCAGATCTTTGACCACCAGCTGGATATGGTCGATCAGCCGACCGCGATACAGGGTTTGTGTTTCCATACACCACCTTGATTTGGATGTTGTGAGTGGATCACCGGCTTGCCGGTTGCCTGGCTTTGACAAAAAGGGGGCGGGCAAGTTGTGGCATGGCTACCGCCCCTGAATTTCAGCTTCCAGTCTGCTGCGTTTAACCAACGGGATGGGGTTGGCATGGCTCATGGGAGACTCCGACGAGGCGTGTGTTGCCAATTGGCTATATTAGTGGCGGGCAAGTTAGGGGGAAGTGGAAGATGGCCGATTCCCGAGCAAGATCAACAAATTGATTGATAAAGCTGTCTAGTCGGCGGTCGGCGGGATGGTGCAAGCCTTGAGTGGGAAGGCTAAGGTGGGCGGGGAGTGGTGCAGAGGGCGCGGCCTGTGTTGCTCGCCGCTGGTTGGTTATCCGATTTCAAAGAAGCGGAGCGGCCGTGCCGCTCCGTATCAGGCTCAACCCTTGGTCGGGGTCTCTGTGCAGGTGAGGGTTGGCTGGCCGTAGCGCTCCAGCGTGGCGTCGTCCCCCTTGGTGAAGAAGGTGAGGTTTTGCCCTTCATAACGTGCGCCGCTGGCGCTGGGGGCTTCATAGGCGAGCACTTGCTGCTGCGTGTCGCCCTCGCTCAGGTTGATCACCGCGGCGGGCAGCTTGGCATCGTTATAGAAGTAGGTGGAGAGAGTGACGCTCTTGCCGCACTGATAATCGACCGGGGTCGGTACCATCAGCTGGCCGCCACTAATCTGCAGCTCGGTGATCCGCAGCAGGTAGTTATCCTCCACACACTGGCGCAGATCCTGCCCCTTCCAGCAGTCGTTGCGCCCCTTGATCCAGCCGCGCTGCATGGCGCGCTCGGTCTTGAGCTGTTCGGGAGAGAGCGCGGCAATTGCCTTGGGGTAGAGTGCCGCCAGTTCGTTATCAAGGGCGGCTAGTCCGGCATCCTTGCAGATCAGGGTTTCGACTGCCCCGGCTGCTTTGGTGCAGTCAAAGGAGGGGGTCGCGGCGCTGGCCAGCAGAGGGGCAAACAGCAGGGTGGCAAGCAAGGTCTTGTTCATCGATAGATTCCAGCAATGAGGAGGGCATATCTGCCTACTACAGCACACTCTACAGGGCAATGCAGCAGGGGAGCCGAGCGCACTTGCGCTGCTGAATGGCTACCAAGCGGGAAAAAACCGACACTCCTGGCCGGAATGTCGGGTTTTTTGTGGCCGCGATAAAGGGGGAGGCGGGTTGCCCGGTTGCTCAGGCCAGCGCCAGTTGCTGGCTACGGGCGCGCCACAGCCGCTCGTGGAAGAAGAACACCACGGTGTTGATGGCCGGTTCGATCATCGCCATCACACCACCGGTGAGCAGCTCGCCGCTCAGCAGGAAGGCAACCCCGAAGGCGACGCTGAAGTGCACCAGCGCGAAGCTGCTGGTCTTGGCCTGCAGGCTGTGGTTTGGCTTGAGCTTGTGCCAGCCAAGGTCATGAAAGTAGAAGGCGACCGTGTTGACGGCGGGCTCGATCAGGGCGATCAGGCTGGCGGTCAGGAGCTCACCGGTCAGCAGGTAGGCCACGGTAAAGGCGACACCGAAGTGCAGGATGGCAAAGCTGATGGTCTTTTTCATGATGGCGGCTCCCTCTGTTGATGGTGAGAGTATCCGCCGAAATGAGATTAAATGAAAACTATTCTCATTTATTGCCAGAATAGAGAGAACCTATCAACGGGCGAGTTGCTGGTGCGCTTCAGCGGTTGCCAATCGCAACCAAGGCGATAAAGTACAGGTTCTTCACACTTGCCCATGAAAAAGGATCTTTCATGAATATCAATGCCACCCTGCTTGGCCAGTTCATTGCGTTGCTGATGATCATCGTCGGCGTCATCGCCTGGCGACTGGCGCGCCGCAAGAGCGAGCATCCGGCGCTGGTCACCCTTATCTGCTCCCTGCTCTGCCTGTTTCCGCCCTTTGGCCTGCTGGCCCTGTTGCTGGTGGCGCTGAAACAGGATCTGCCTGTCCGCTCATAGGGCGTGCAGGTTCAGGCTGCCGCACACACCGGCCGCACCAATAGCAAAAGCCCCGTGACGGGGCTTTTGCTTTTTAACTCGGTGGTCGCCTTGGGGCGGGGGATTAATCCTCGGCCTTGTTGAGCCATTCCACCTTGTACTGAGCGCCGGCACCCTGCGCTAGCTTGGCGCAGAGCGGTTTGAGGAAGGCTTCAATCTGCTCGTCCAGCATCCAGGGCGGGCTGATGATCAGCATGCCTGAGCCGTTCATGCCCCAGTCGGCACTCTGTCCGGCCACTTCCAGCTCGGCCACCAGCACGTTGCCGAAGTTCTCGCGCTTGATGGCGCGCAGCATGTCGCGGGATTTGTCCGCCTCTTGCCCGAGGATCGGATACCAGAGGGCGTAGATGCCGGTCGCCCAGCGTTTCTGCGCCTTTTTCAGGGTATCGACCACGGCGAAGTAATCTTCTTTGAGCTCATAGGGCGGATCGATCAGCACCAGTCCGCGGCGCGGGGTGGGCGGCAGCAGGGCGATCAGCCCTTCGAAGCCGTCACGGTGGTGCACGGCCACGCGAGGGTCGTAACCCATATTGGCGCGCAGATCATCCACTTCGTTGTTGTGCAGCTCCATCAGTGCCAGCTTGTCCTGTTCGCGGGAGAGGCGGCGGGAGAGCTCCGGCGAGCCGGGGTAGTAGTGCAGCTCGCCGTTCTGGTTCATCTCCTCGATGACGCCCAGATAGGGGGCCATGGCAGACCACTGGGCCCGCTCGTCCCACAGGCGGCCGATGCCGTCGGCATACTCGGCCTTCTTCTGGGACCAGTCGCCGCGCAGGTCGTAGAGACCGCCACCGGCATGGGTGTCCAGCACGATGAAGGGTTTCTCCTTCTTCTTGAGGGACTCGATGATCAGGGCCTGAACGGCGTGTTTCAGCACGTCGGCATGGTTGCCGGCGTGAAAGGCGTGGCGGTAGCTCAGCATATTAGATCTCTGAGGGGGCCCTGCTGGGCACCCAATAACGATAGATAGTTCAACAAATTGCGGCTGTTGCCGCGAAATAGGGAGAGGCTGCGCAGGGTCTGCAACAGGACGCCCTGTTGCAGCCGTTCCAGCTCCAGTTCATGGGCCAGCATTGACTGATACTCCTGCTCGTCGAGCCGCGCCTTGGCGCTCTGGCGCAGGGTGCGCCACGGGGTCAGCACTGTTTCGGTCTGCACCAGCGCCGGTTGCAGGTCGGTCAGATCGACCACGATGCCGAGTTGATCGAGTCGGTACAGCAGCAGCGCCAGATTTACGTTGCCCCCCTGCGTCTGCACGGTGAGCCAATCCTGACTGCGCTCACCATAGACCTTGCCGCTCCAGTGCCAGAAGCCGATCGGCGTCGGCAACTCGTGGACGGCGACCCGCTCGCTTTCCATCAGCTGTTCATCACGCAAAGAAGGCTTGCTCCATGGTTTCCAGCTCTTCGGAGAGGCTCATCCACTCCAGCTCCACCTCTTCCAGCTGCTCCTTGAGAGGGCCCTGGGATTTGAGCAGCTCGGAGAGCTTGTTCTTGGCGTTCTCCTCGTAGATGGTGGGGTCGGCCAGCTGGCTCTCGATGTCGCCAAGCTTGCCTTGCAGCTTCTCCATGCTCGCTTCGAGCTTTTCCAGCTTCTGGCGCAGCGGACGGGTCTGCTGGCGGAACTCCGCCTCGCGCCGTTTCTGATCCTTGCGCGCTACTGCCGAGTTGGCAGAGACGGGGCCATCAGCCGGTTTGGCGTTGGCCTCTTTCTCCTGCTCGCCGAGCCACTTGTGGTAGTCGTCCAGATCGCCATCGAACGGCTCGACCCGGCCACCGTGGACCAGATAGAAGTCATCTGTGGTGGTACGCAGCAGGTGACGGTCGTGCGACACCACCACCATGGCCCCTTCGAAACCTTGCAGTGCCATGGTCAGGGCGTGGCGCATCTCCAGATCCAGGTGGTTGGTCGGTTCATCCAGCAGCAAGAGGTTCGGTTTTTGCCAGGTGATCAGCGCCAGCACCAGCCGCGCTTTTTCGCCGCCGGAGAAGGGGGCAACCTTGTCCAGCGCCTTGTCACCGTGAAAGCCGAAGCTGCCGAGGTAGTTGCGCAGCTCCTGCTCCGATTTATCCGGCGCGAGGCGGGCCAGATGATCGAGCGGGGTATCGTCGAGACGCAGGGTCTCCAGCTGATGCTGGGCGAAGTAGCCGATGCTGACCCCGGCGCTCACCTCCAGCTTGCCCGACAGCGGCGGGTTGGAGCCGGACAGCATCTTGATGAAGGTGGATTTACCGGCGCCGTTGCGACCGAGCAGACCGATGCGCGAACCCGGTACCAGATTGAGTTTGATCTTCTCCAGGATCACCTTGTCGCCGTAACCGGCGCTGAGGTTTTCCATGGCGATCAGCGGGGTCGGCAGGGCCGACGGCTCGCGAAACTCGAAGCTGAATTCGGAGTCGGCGTGGGCGGGCAGGATCTTCTCCATCCGCTCCATCGCCTTGAGGCGGCTCTGGGCCTGACGGGCCTTGGAGGCCTTGTAGCGGAAGCGGTCCACATACGCCTGCATGTGGGACATCTCCCGCTGCTGCTTCTCGTACATGGATTGCTGCTGGGCCAGCTGCTCGGCACGCTGCAGTTCGAAGTCGGAGTAGCCGCCGGTGTATTCGTTGAGCTTGCCGTTCTCGATATGGATGATGCGGCTGATGACCGAATCGAGGAAATCGCGGTCATGAGAAATCAAGACGAGTGTGCCCTGATAGCCCTTGAGCCACTTCTCCAGCCAGATGACGGCATCGAGATCCAGGTGGTTGGTCGGTTCATCGAGCAGCAGCAGATCGGAGCGGCAGAGCAGCGCCTGGGCGAGGTTCAGACGCATGCGCCAGCCACCGGAGAAGCTGCGCACCGGCGAGCTCAGTTGCTCGTCGCTGAAACCGAGGCCGTGCAGCAGTTCGGCGGCGCGGGCACGAATGCTGTAGGCGCCGATGGTATCGAGGCGACCGTGCAGCTCGGCCACCAGCAGGCCATTGTCATCATGCTCGGCCTGTACCAGCTGGGCTTCCAGCGAGCGGAACTCCTTGTCGCCGTCGATCACGTACTCGAGCGCGGAGCAGTCGAGCGCCGGGGTCTCCTGCGCGACACCTGCGATCTGCCAGCCAGCAGGCAGGCTGAAGGTGCCGCTGTCGATGGCCAGCTCGCCCCGTACCAGTGCAAAAAAGGTGGACTTGCCACAGCCGTTTTTGCCCACCAGACCCACTTTGTGGCCGGGGTGAATGGTGGCGGAGGCGTTGTCCAGCAGCTTGCGGCCGCCGCGGATCAGTTCGATTTGACTGGCAACTATCATGGGTGGGATCTGCTTGCTCAAAATGGAGGAGAAAAACTGGCGCGGATCTTACGTGAAATGACGCAGATTTGCACTGTAGCGAAGGGCTGGCCACTGGCTGGCGCTGCAAAAACATGCCATAACAGTGAAACCAGTTCGGATACCGGAGGTTAGCATGCATATCAGGGATATTATGACGACCCGAGTCGCCACCGTTTCAATGGATGATCGACTCAGTGTCATCAAGGATATCTTCGAGCAGGCACACTTTCGCCACCTGCTGGTGCTGGAGGAGGGCGAGCTGGTGGGGGTGATCTCGGATCGGGATCTGTTTCGCGCCATCAGCCCTTACCTCGACTCCGAAGCCGAGATGAACCGCGATACCGAAACCCTCACCAAACGGGCCCACCAGATCATGAGTCGTCAGCTCATCACCATCGCGTCTCACCTCACGGTGCGCGACGGCGTCAAACTGATGCTGGAGAAGGGGGTCTCTTGCCTGCCGGTACTGGAGAATGGCGCCCTGGTCGGCATCATCAGCTGGAAAGATTTTCTCAAGGTGGCGCTGGAGAGTGACGCGCTGGATTGAACCTGCAGTTCATCGCCACCAGCTGACAGAGAACCAACATGCAGAGAGGGGAGCCAAGGCTCCCCTCTCTCTATTTGAACGCCACTGATAGAGCACCACGGACGCCGCCGGGTAGTGTGCTGTTTGGCTCACGACGACTCGGGTCGCCCCTCGATAAGGCAGGAGGGGCCACTGGCAGAGAGGTGCGGCTGCAGGTGGCTGCGGATCTCGTGCAGGGTGCGGTGGTACTGCTGGGCATGTTGATCGAGAAACGCGGGGCTGTGCTTGAGGCGCCGCTCCAGGGTGTCGACCAGCAGTGCCACCCTGGGAGCTGCCATGCCCGCTGGCCAGCAGTGTTGCAGCAGCTCCAGCAGTTGCCAGGCATCGCCGGGCAGGGCGGGAAACTCCTCCAGCAGCTGCAAGCCAGCTTGCAGGGCGGTCTGATACTGGCTGGCCTGCATCGCCTTGTGGCGCAGCTGGCGCAGTTCGCTCAGGCGCTGCTCTCTCGCCGTCAGGCGCTGGCCCAGCTCGGTCACCAGATGGTGGAACAACTGATGGGTGAGCGGGTGGGGCGCCACTCTGGCACGGTAGTGGGTCAGCTGGGTCAGGTAGCGCCGGGCGTGGTGGGGTAACCCGCAGAACTGGCTGACCGCAAAGCCGAGCAGCAGGGCGAGGTGGTTGTCGTTCCCCTCGTCCGGCTGGTGGTGGGCAATCAGGATCAGCGCCTCGTCGAAGCGGTAATCCAGTCCCAGCATCAACGCCTGCAGCAGCTCATATTCGTGGGGGGCCAGCGTGGCGGTGCGTTTGAGGTGCTCCCACTCCTGTTGCAGGGAGCGGATCCGGTTGCTGGAGGGGGCGTGCCACAGTACCGCCAGACTGGCATTGAGCATAAAGCTGTCGATGGCGAGCCGGGTACGCTGTTCGCTGAAGTGGCGCAGAGTCAGACTGTTGGCCTGCTCCAGCACCTTCTCCTCATCTTGCAGCACCAGCCCGAGCAACATCGCCAGCTGATGCCAGCGTGGCTGATGGGGGCGAAGCTGCTGCAGCTCCCCCATGGTTTCCCACGCCGCCAACCAATGCTGCTGGTGCAGTTGGCTGGCGAGTCGCAGCTCCAGCCGGGTGGCAGAGGGCAGCCTGGCCTGATGGCGCTGCAGGTCGGTCTGGGCGCTCTGCAACTTGCCGAGCCCCAGCATGGCGTAGAAGAACCCGGCCCTTGGCCAGCTCGCCTGATACTCGTTGGCACAGAGGGCATAGTGCTGGGCGGTGGTGACCCGCTCGGCCGATTGCAGCAGCAGGTAGCCCTTGAGCCGATCCAGCCAGGGGGTCAGCTCGCGATGCTCCCGCTGAAACAGCAGGTCTTCGCACAGGGCGGTGGCCAGTTGCCACTCCCGCAACAGAATGGGGGTGGCCAGGGTGTGAGTCAGGCTGCTTAATTTCACCAGCGGGCCGAGCACGGTGGCGAGCTGCCGGGTCATGAAGGGGAGCGGCAGATAGAGGGAGAAGTAGAGATCCGAGGGGAGAAACTCCTGCTCGTTCTGATCGGCATCGAGCAGCAGCAAAACGCAACCGGGTTGCAGCAGGCCGAGATAGTGCGCCTCGTGCAGCAGCCGGGCCCCTTCAAGGCCCTGTTGCTTGTCCTGCTGACAGATGATGGTGTCGAAGGGTTGCTGTTGCAGCAGCGCCAGCAGGCCACTGCGCTCCTGATTCGGATGGCTGTGATAGTGGATCCGGTCGGCGGGCACACCCTGTTCGGTCAGTTCCCGGGTGATGGCGCTACGGAGCAGGGCATCCTCTTCGAGCAGCAGTATCGTCATGCACGCACTTCCTTTGAGCAGACCATTGAATGGATCATGGTAGAGCCAAGGCGCACATAGGCCCAGTTTTGGGCGAGTGAAAAGTTGACAGTAGTCAGCAGGGTAATAGATGGCGCATGATGGACAGTTATTGTACTGGTGCGCCGCTGGCCGGGAAGCTGCATTCGGTCTGCCGGATCAGGCGAGATCCATCTCCCCTCGTACCCTGCCAGTTCAGATCGAGCTGTCCGAGGCGGCCCAGATGGCGCAGTTCAAATTCGTAGCGCTGGCAGAGGTTGTCCTGAGGCAGGGTCGCCATGCTCGCTGGCAGTCGGTATTGATAGTGAAGGATCGGCCCATCCTCCAGCTTGCTGCTGACCGGCACCAGCCCCTCGGCTGTGGGCTGCAGGGCACCCAGATAGCGGCGCAAACTGAGCGGGGCATCGATCGCCTTTTGATAGTGCAGGCCGTTCATCGCCGCCAGCTCCTCTTCCAACCGTTGCAACTCCCCTTCCAGCCCATTGAGCGCCGCCCCCAACTGCTGGTGGGTCGTTGACGAGGCGCAGCCACCCAGCAGCAGGGTGGCAAGCAGCAGGGCGGCTTTCATGGGGGGCATGGCTTCTCCTTGGCTATGACGATAAAGAGTGACGGTCAACTCGGCTGGCCCTGACTATAGCAGGGGGTTGCTGGGGGGCGTCCCCTGCAGCAGTTGCGCCAGTCGGGCCAGCCCTTCGCCGACCCGGGCGTCGGTGGCGGGTTGGCTCAAGCTCAGGCGCACCCCTTGCGGGGCGGCAAACTGGCCGGCGGCGAAGTGTTCCCCGCTCGCCACGCCGACGTCAAGGGCATCGGCGGCAGCGGCAAACTGCTGGCTGCGCCAGGGCTCCGGCAGCGGCAGCCAGGCGTGCATACTGCCCGGCTGCCAGCGGGCGGTCGGCAGCAGGTGGCGCAGCAGTTCGCCACGGCGTTTGAGGATCTCCCGCTGCTGCGCGATCAGCGGCATGATCTGGCGCTGAGTGACCATTTTGCAGGCCAGCTCGATCAATAGCGGACTCACCATCCAGCTCGACAGCCGCATGGTCTGGGCGAAGGCGCTGCGCAGGGCGGGTGGCGTCAGCACGAAGCCGACCCGCAGGCCGCCGCAGGCGATCTTGGCCAGACTGCCCAGATAGATGACCCGCTCCGGCGCCAGATTGACCAGCGGCTGCGGATGGGGCTCCGGCAGCAGGCCGTTGACGTCATCCTCAATGATCAGCAGATCGTGGCGACGGGCGATGGCGACGATGGCCTCCCGCCGCGCCAGACTCATGATGGCGGTGGTGGGATTTTGCAGGGTCGGGGTGAGGTAGAGCAGCTTGGCCCGGCGGGTGCGGCAGGCGGCGTCCAGCGCCTCGGGCAGCAGCCCCTCCTCATCCATCGCCAGCCCCACCACCTGATTCTTCAGCTGGCGAGCGTTGCCCAGCATACCGGGGTAGCTCAGCCCCTCGCACAGGATGGTCTCCCCCACGCAACCGGTCGCCAGCAGCGCCAGCATGATGCCGTGCTGGGCGCCGTGGCTGAACAGCAGGCGATCCTCACTGCAGGCCACCCCTTGCTCCGTCAGCCAGTCGACGAACTGCTGGCGCTGATCCGGCCGTCCCGCCTCCTTGTCGTAGCCGAGCAGAGCGTTGAGATCCCCGTCCGCCACTTCCCCCAGCATGGGGCGGATGATCGCCGCCCGATCCAGCTGCACCGGCAGGTTCTGCCACAACTCGATGCGGTGCCCCTTCTCCTGGCGGATCACCCACTCACTGGCGGGATCCGTGTTCGCCCCGTTGACCCCGCGCGCCTTGACCCAGGTGCCGTGCCCCACCCGGGCGGCCAGCAGGCCGCGTCGCTCCGCCTCACCGTAGGCGCGGGTGACGGTGCCGACGGTGACACCCAGGCGATCCGCCAGGGCGCGGTGGGTGGGCAATCGGGTCTGCGGGGGCAGCTCGCCGCTCGCGATCCCCTGTTCGATCGCCTTGACCAGCTTGAGGTAGAGGGGGCCATCGAAGGCCGCCAGGTCGGGGGTCCAAATTGTCATGGTGACAATAAATCCATTGATCCAAATTTGTTCCCAATATAGCGTGAATTTCAGCCTAATCACAATCAAATAGCACACATTGTATCGACACAATGTGGCAAGTAAGGAGTCACAATATGACGATGGAGTGGTATGTCACCCTGTTCGGGTTTGCCGTGCTCACCTGCGGTACGCCGGGGCCCAACAACCTGATGCTGACAGCCTCCGGCGCCAACTTCGGGGTGCGCCGCACCCTGCCACATCTGCTCGGGGTGGGGGTGGGGCAGCCGGTGTTGCAACTGGTGCTGGCGCTGGGGCTCTATCCCCTGTTCGAGCGCTGGCCGCTGCTACGCCTCGGTTTGCAGATCTTCGGCAGCCTCTATCTGCTGTGGCTGGCCTGGCGTATCGCGGTGGCCGGTGCCCCCGGGGATCCGGCCCGCCGCGCCCGTCCGCTGACCATGCTGGAGGGGCTGGGCTTTCAATTCCTCAATCCCAAGGCGTGGATGATGGGGATCTCCGCCATCAGTCTGTTCAGCCTGTCCGGTGCCAGTTACTGGCCGAGTCAGCTGGCGGTGATGACAGTGTTTGTGCTGGTGGCGCTGCCGGTCTGCTTTGTCTGGGTGCTGTTCGGCCATCAGCTGAGCAACTGGATCAGCTCGGATCGGGGCTGGCGGCGGCTCAACGGCTCCCTCGGCCTGCTGACGGCGCTCTGTGTGGTGATGCTCTGGTATTGAGCCGCGTTGCGCCGATGGGCGAGGGGCCGAGAAAGAGGCATTTCTGACTTGTCGCCACGGGGTTGGCTCTGCATATTAGAAGGCTTTCCCCATAACGGGCGCGTTGTATCGACAAGAGGTTGAGATGGATCTGAACTGGTTACTGCCCCTGGCGGGGTTTGCCCTGGTTACCTGCGGCACACCGGGGCCCAACAATATGCTGCTCACCAGTGCCGGGGCGGCGCAGGGTTTTCGCCGCACGATTCCCCTGCTGGTGGGGGTGGTGGGGGGGATCAATCTGATGATCCTCGCCACCGCGCTGGGGCTTGGCGTGGTGTTCGAGAAGGTGCCGCTGCTGCACGATGGTCTCAAGTTGATCGGCTCGGCGTATTTGCTCTGGCTGGCGTGGAAGGTGGCGACCGCCAGCGGCCCGGCCGAGGGCAATCGGCCGCTTATTCCCGCCCATCAGGGGGCCATGCTGCAACTGCTCAACCCCAAGGCGTGGATGATGGCGCTCTCCGCCATCAGCGGTTTCACCCTGGGGGGGGAGGCTTACTGGCCCTCCGCGCTCTGGGTGCTGGTGATCTTCTTTATTACCGGCCTCTACACCGGGGCGTTCTGGGTGTTGTTTGGTGCCCAGGTGCGGCAAATCATCCGCACCGCCCGAGGCTGGCGGCGTTTCAACCTCGGCATGGGGCTGGCGACGGCGGCCTGTGTCGGGATGATCTGGATTTAGCTCGGGTTGACCCGGGCCTTTACCGGCTGTCTTGTTGGCCCCGCGGGGCCTTTTTTATCTCGCCCGCGTTGCCTTGCCTGCAAGTGCAAGGTGGTACGGTACGGCCCTCCCTTGGGATGAAAGGAGTTCCTATGAAATGTATCGGTCTGCTGGGTGGCATGAGCTGGGAGTCCACCGTCAGTTACTATCAGGCGCTCAACCGCGGGGTGCGGGCGCCGCTCGGCGGTTTGCACTCGGCGCGGGTGCTGCTCAACAGCGTCGACTTTGCCGCTATCGAGCGGTTGCAGCATGCCGGTGACTGGCCCGCCACCGCCCGCCTGCTGGCGGCGGAGGCGCGCAAGTTGCAGGATGGTGGCGCCGATTTCTTGCTGATCGGCACCAACACTATGCACAAGGTCGCCCCCGAGATTGAGGCGGCCATCGATATCCCGCTGCTCCATATCG
This sequence comes from Aeromonas sp. QDB11, assembly GCF_027705265.1. Classification (NCBI taxonomy): domain Bacteria; kingdom Pseudomonadati; phylum Pseudomonadota; class Gammaproteobacteria; order Aeromonadales; family Aeromonadaceae; genus Aeromonas; species Aeromonas sp. QDB11. Next base: position 12,061 of record NZ_JAPDBM010000049.1, read on the forward strand.
CCGATGCCACCGCGGCCAAATTGCAAGCTGACGGGGTAACCCGGGTCGGCCTGCTCGGCACCCGCTTCACCATGGAGCAGGATTTCTACAAGGGGCGCCTGCAGGAGAAGTTCGGGCTGGAGGTACTGGTGCCCGGCGAGGCGCAGCGGGAGCGGGTGCACCGCATCATCTATGACGAGTTGTGCCTTGGCGACATTCGCGATGCATCGCGGGCCGAGTATCTGGCCATTATCGCGGGGCTGGCGGCCGCTGGTGCCGAGGCGGTGATCCTCGGCTGTACCGAGATAGCCCTGCTGGTGGGCGATGCCCGCGCGGCGGTGCCGCTCTACGACACCACCGCCATCCATGCGGAGGCGGCAGTCGCGCTGGCATTGGCATCCGATTAATAAACTGGTCAGATCTCACTATTCTTGCTTGCCACATACCCCTTGCCATAAAAGCGTGTAAAATTGCGCCCTGAATTTTCCCCAGCCAACGCGGGTTGGCTGCGGTTCCCTAGCATGCAAGGCTGACATTGTGACTGAAGTAGATAGATTCGCGGATATTCGCCCCTACCGCGATGAAGAAGTGCCGGCAGCCATCGAACGGCTGATCCAGGATGATGAATTTATCGGCGCCATCGCCAAGTATCGTTTCGGTTCCCTGATGAACTGGTTTGGCTGGGCCATTCGCCCGCTGATCCGCCTGTTCCTGCGTCGCAAGTGGTCAAAGGTGACCACAGTGCATCAGGTCCAGATGGGGGTCACCCGCTATATGTCCCGCATGATCGCCACCTCCACCAAGGGGGTGACCTTCTCCGGGATTGAGCATCTGAAGAAAGAGCAGGGCTATCTGTTTGTCTCCAACCACAGGGACATCGCCATGGACCCGGCGTTCGTCAACTGGGGGCTGCACAGCCATGGCTTCGATACCGTGCGCATCGCCATCGGCGACAACCTGCTGCGCAAACCCTGTGCCACCGAGCTGATGAAACTCAACAAGAGCTTTATCGTCAAACGCTCCGCCAAGGGGCCACGGGAGATGATGAAGGTGCTGGGCGAACTGTCGGCCTATATCGGCAACTCGGTTCACGAAGGGCACTCCATCTGGATCGCCCAGAAGGAAGGGCGCGCCAAGAATGGCGATGACAAGACCGATCCCGCCATCCTCAAGATGTTCTATGTCGACGGCAAGAAGCAGAAGATCGACTTCGTTGACTACATGCGCAGCCTCAATATCGTGCCGGTCAGCATCAGCTATGAGCTGGACCCGACCGACAAGGCGAAGGCGCGCGAGCTCTACGAGAAGTCGGTCAACGGCTGCTACGAGAAGGGCGAGTTCGAGGATATCGAGAGTATCGTCGCCGGTATCGTCGGCCAGAAGGGGCGGGTACACGTCTCCTTCGGCGCCCCCATCACCGAAGGGTTCAGCGATCCGGACGAACTGGCCGCGCTGATCGACAAGGCGATCTGGAGTAGCTACCACCTCTTCCCCAGCAACTATCTGGCGGCAGATGTCTCCGGCAAGGCCAATACCATCGAGCAGGCGGCCTTCCTGACCCGTCAGTCAGAGGTGCCGGAAGAGCACAAGGCGATCTGGCGGGCCATGTACGCCAAACCGGTGGAAAATGCCCAAAAGGCTTGAATGAAACCGGTTGTTAAACGGTTTTGCGAAAAAAACGGGCGCTGATGCGCCCGTTTTTGCGTCTGGTCAAAGTCGAGGGGGAAAGGGTGGTGAATAATATGGTTTCAGCTGGTACGATCACTATGAAAATGGGATTATGTCTCTTGGCAAGGTGCTGACGAGTGTGTAACAGTGCCCATATAGCTGAACATGAGCAAAAGCTCTAAACCGGTTTGCACGGATTGCAGACGGCATTATTGAAGGACCTGTCACAGGTCCTTTTTCATTGGCTGGCAAAGATGCCGCTCAGATATACCTAACAGGAAACAGACGCCATGATCACCGGTAGCCTGAACACCCTGCAGCGAACGCCGCTGCCCGCCCCGCTGGCCCGCATCATGGCCGAGGTGGTGAAGAGCGTGGCGCACTGGGGGGACGCTCCGCTCGGCAAGACCGAGATCGATGGCCTCAATCTGTTCTGTCTGGTGAGCGAGGATCTGACCGAGCCAGCCGCGGATCGCCGTGGCGAATTCCATCAGCAGTATCTCGATATCCAGTTGCTGCTGCGCGGTGAAGAGTGGATAGGTGTGGGCCCCCACGACTACGTGAGCGACGGCGCCGACCATCCCCATCCCGACCTCTGGTTTGTCGCTGACGAGCAGACCAGCTACCTGGCGCTGCAACCGGGCGATTTCGCCATCTTCTGGCCGGGCGAGCTGCACCGCCCGCTCTGTACCTTCAACCAGCCCGCCAAGGTGAAGAAGCTGGTGGTCAAGGTACACCGGGATCTGCTGGCCAGCTGCTAAGCGCTATCCTTGGGTGTCAGAGACCCGATCACAGCAGGGCCGCTTGCCCCGTCATGCATTGAAACGAGTGATGCGCACCCTTGATGCGTTGAAACTTGCAAGAATTGAAACCAGTGATACGCACCCTTGATGCGTGTTTACTGTGAAGACCAAGAATTGAAACGAGTACTGCGCACCCTTTAATGCGTTGAAACTCGCAAGAATTGAAAAATTGGGCGCACCCTCCTGCGACCATAAGCCCCCGGCAGGGGAATCCCATCCTCTTTTGGATGACACGACACTGTCGGCATAAAGCCGAAGCACAGGAAGATGTAGAACATGAGCAAGTTGGTATTGATCCTTAACTGCGGTAGCTCTTCCCTGAAATTTGCCGTAATGGACGCCGAAACAGGTGAGGACATGCTGTCCGGCCTGGCCGAATGCTTCAATCTGGATGATGCACGTATCAAATGGAAACTCCACGGGGTCAAGGGCGAAGCCATGCTGGGAGCGGGTGCCGCTCACCAGGAGGCCCTCGACCATATCGTGGGTCACATCCTGCCGCAGGATCCGACTCTTGCAGAGCAACTGGTGGCCATCGGTCACCGTATCGTACACGGTGGCGAGCAGTTCTCCCGCTCCGTGCGCATTGATGACGGCGTGATCGCCGGTATCGAAGCCGCCATTCCGTTCGCTCCGCTGCACAACCCGGCGCACCTGATCGGTATTCGTGCCGCGCTGAAAGTGTTCCCGCAGCTGTCCGAGAAGAACGTGGCCGTGTTCGACACCGCGTTCCACCAGACCCTGCCGCAAGAGGCCTACCTCTATGCGCTGCCGCACAAGCTCTACCGCGAACACGGTATCCGTCGTTACGGTGCCCACGGTACTTCTCACCGCTACATCGCGGAAGAAGCCGCAAAAGAGCTGGGCAAGCCGTTGAATGAACTGAACATCATCAACTGCCACCTGGGTAACGGTGCCTCTGTCTGCGCCATCAAGAACGGCGAATCCGTTGACACCTCCATGGGTCTGACTCCGCTGGAAGGTCTGGCGATGGGTACCCGCTCCGGTGATATCGATCCGGCCGTGGTGTTCTTCATGCACGATCAGCTCGGTTACAGCGTGGAGCAGATCAACCACACCCTGACCCGTGAGTCCGGTCTGCTGGGGCTGACCGAAGCGAGCAGCGACTGCCGCTACGTCACCACCAACTACGCCACCGACGCCGGTGCCAAGCGTGCGCTGGATGTCTTCACCTACCGTGTGGCCAAGTATGTTGGTGCCTATGCCGCTGCGATGGACGGTCGTCTGGACGCCATTGTCTTCACCGGCGGTATCGGTGAGAACGCCGCCATGGTGCGCGAGATGGTGCTGGCACGTCTGGCCCTGTTCGGCTTCAAGGTGGATAAAGAGGCCAACAACGCCGCGGTACTGGGTGGCGAAGGCCGCATCACCACCGCCGACAGTCGTTGCGCCATGGTGATCCCGACCAACGAAGAGCTGGTCATCGCCCGCGATGCCCTGAGCCTGGTCTGCTAAGTCAGCCTCGCTTTGAAACAACGCCCGGCCTGTGCCGGGCGTTGTCGTTTCTGGCGCTCGCCGATTTGACATGGGGGAGGGGGGCGGTACCCTGACCACCACTGTTTTTGCAGCCAGTGGGCTGCCCGGTTCGGGAGAGAGCAATGAAAGAGGCGTTTTTTAACTGGTTGTCGGGCCTGGGGGTGGAAGTGACCAACCTGATGGCGCTGGTGATCGCGCTGGGCTTTATCGTCATCACCTCGCTGCTGCTGCACATGGCGCTGCACCGGGTGCTGCTGGTCCGGCTGGTGGGGATCCTCGGCAAGGCCAAGCAGGTTTGGCTGCCGCCCCAACTGCAACAGCGCCTCTTCAACCGGCTGGCCTTCGTGTTGCAGGGGGCCGTGCTGCTCGGTCAGGCAGAGATCTGGCTGCCCCGTCAATCGGATAGCCTCAAGCTTATCGAGATGGTGGCCCAGCTCTGGATTTTGCTGTTCCTGCTGCTGGCCTTCTTCGCCCTGCTCGACTGCCTGTTGTCGGTGAGCCGTTACACCCGGCTGGGGCGGGATTTGCCCCTGCGCGGCATCTTCCAGGGGGCCAAGCTGGTAGGCAGCATTCTGGTGGGCATCCTGATGATCGCCCTGCTGCTCGGCAAGTCGCCGCTGTTCCTGTTCAGCGGTCTGGGTGCCATGACCGCAGTGCTGATGCTGGTGTTCAAGGACCCCATCCTCGGGCTGGTGGCGGGGATCCAGCTCTCCGCCAACCGGATGCTGAGCGTCGGTGACTGGTTGCAGATGGACAAGTACGGCGCCGATGGCGAGGTGACCGATATCGGCCTCACCACGGTCAAGGTGTCGAACTGGGACAAGACCATCACCACCATTCCCACCTATGCCCTGATCTCGGATTCTTTCAAGAATTGGCAGGGGATGACCGAATCAGGTGGCCGCCGCATCAAGCGCAGCGTCAATATCGACATGACCAGTGTGCGCTTTCTGACGGCCGATGAGCAGTTGCAGCTCAAGCAGGCGCAGCTGCTGGCACCCTATCTCAGCCGCAAGGAGCAGGAGTTGAGTGCCTACAACCAGCAGTTGAGCGATGCCCTGAGCTGCCCTATCAACGGTCGCCACCTCACCAACCTCGGCACCCTGCGAGCCTATCTGGATGCTTATCTTCGTGCCCATTCCGGTATTCGCAAGGACATGACCCTGATGGTGCGCCAGCTGGCGCCCACGTCAGATGGACTGCCGCTGGAAATTTACTGCTTTACCGCGACCACCGCATGGGCCGATTACGAAGGGATCCAGGCCGATATTTTCGACCATATCTTTGCCATCATTGAGCAATTTCATCTGCGGTTGCATCAATCTCCCACAGGTTACGACATGCGTGGCTGGCAACGGGGATAAACAGGGAAACCGGGCGGGTCGGGGACGCGGAAAAATCCGCATATTAATCATCGACCCGTCGCCACTTGTCAGTTGAAATTTGCCGTGCAGAGGAGAAAAATGGCGACCTTCTCTTCGCGCCCCTGATCCCGCTTGATCAGCTGCCAGCCCAGAGACGTCACTTCAAGTCATCATCATGGGAAAGTTATGAAGCTCCTTCGCAATAGTGTGGCAACACTCTGCTACAGCCTGCTGCTGACCGCTGCGCCGGTTTTCGCTGTTGAATATGCTCTGCCTGCGGCCAACAGCCGTCTGGTAGGGGAAAATCTGGAATACGTGGTCCCGGCCGAAGAGAACGGCCAGCCGCTGGAGGCCATTGCGGCGAAATTCCAGCTGGGGCTCACCAACATGACTGAAGCCAACCCCGATGCGGATCCCCTGCTGGTGCAGACCGGCGAGAAGCTGGTGATCCCCCAACAGCTGATCCTGCCGGATGCGCCGCGGGAAGGGGTGGTGCTCAACGTGGCCGAGATGCGCCTCTACTACTACCCCAAGGGTAAAAAAGTGGTGGAAGTGCTGCCCATCGGCATCGGCCAGCTCGGCACCGACACCCCGGAAAACTGGGTAACCAGCGTGCAGCGCAAGAAAGCGGGCCCGACCTGGACCCCGACCGCCAAGATGCATGCCGAATATGCCGCCCGTGGCGAGAGCCTGCCTGCGGTATGGCCAGCCGGTCCGGACAACCCTATGGGTCTGTTCGCCCTCTACATCGGCAAGATGTACGCCATCCACGGTACCAACGCCAATTTCGGTATCGGCCTGCGGGTGAGCCACGGCTGTGTGCGTCTGCGTAACGAAGATATCGAGTACCTGTTCAAGCAGGTACCGGTCGGTACCCGCGTCCAGTTCGTCAACCAGCCGATCAAAGCCTCTCTCGAGCCCAACGGTGTCCGCTATCTGGAAGTGCACCAGCCGCTGTCGCGCAGCGAAGAGGAGTTCAACTCCAAGCTGCCGGCACCGCTGCCGATGACTCCGGCGGTGACCCGCTTCATTGCCCACGCCGACAGCGACTCCCAACTGGTGAAGCAGGCGCTGGAGCAGCGCAACGGCATGCCGATGGCGATCAACCGCTAACGGCAAATCCCCGTCACGACAAAGGGCGAACAGCATGCTGTTCGCCCTTTGTGTTTCTGCTGTGCTGACTCAGCGTCGCAGCAGATTTGCCTGCAGCTCGATGCCGAGCTGATCGAGCAGCTGGTAGCGCGCCTTGTAGCTTGCCCGCTTGCGGGAGGGGATCTCCTCCAGCGTCTTGCGGGGCACCTCCAGCGGCAGGCTCATCCAGAGGTCATCCTGCACGCAGCCCTGATGATCCTGCCACAGGCCGTCGAGGTCGAACTTGACCCGATCGGCGGTGCGCTTGCTGCTCTGATAGATGTGGCTTCGGGTGCGGATCCCGAGCAGGCGCTTGCACGCCAGCCCCCGGGCCAGTTCGGCGGCCATATAGACCAGCAGGGACATGGGGCGCAGCCCGCCGCACGCCTTGGTGACCTGCTTGATCTCCTCGCTAAGCCCCTTGCCGCCCTGCAGCGAGCAGATCTCGAGGGTCGGATTCGGTGCGGGGCGCAGATTGAGGGCCATGTAATAGAGCGCCGCGTCATCCAGCTTGAGGGTCAGGCTCATCTCCCCCTCTTTGCCCATGTGGGTCTGGTAATCCAGTTGCAGGGTCAGCGGTGTCGTCAGCTTGTCGCTCTGCCACTGGGCCAGCAGCAGGCCGCGCCCGCTGTAGATCGCCAGTTGCTGCGCCTTGGGCAGCTGGCGAGCCAGCTGCTGGTAGTGGCTGCTGATAAGCCCCGCTCGCAGGCGCTTGCTGAGCCCCTTGTGGCGATAGGGGTGGATCGGCTTTTCCAGAATATCGGGGAAGCGGCTGATCGCCTGCGCCAGCAGCGGTTGCTCCTGCTGCTGGCGATAGAGGGCGCGCGCGCCGGGATTGAGCCAGAGACGACCCACATACTTGGCCCGTCGGATGAGGTGACCCGACTCCTCCACCGGGTGAAGGCGGCGGGCGAGGGTGCGCAGGTGTGACAGATGAGATGACATGGTGCCGACCTCTGGCTGGTGTGATGAGACTGGGCGGGGAGTGTAGGAGCGGGGCGCAGGCTTGTAAAAAATGGATAGTAACAAAATGTGAAAACAGAACGCTCAATAGCCGCCGTTGCGACGATATGGTCGTAACGGCCATGGCAGGAAATCTGGCGCCATCCTCTTGATGCGGCAGATGATTTGATGCGCAAAGGTTTTTATTGTGTTTTGTGTTTGTTAAAAGTGGTTGAGCTGGCGCGAACGGCTGATTAAGCTAGGCCGGTTTTTTAGGGATGAGCCCGTCACCAGAGCGGGCAGAAAATGACACAAAACGGAGTTTTGCATGACAGCTAGCACACCCATGTTAATCACCTTCCTGGTGTATATCCTCGGAATGGTGTTGATCGGCTTCGTTGCCTATCGCGCCACCCGCAACTTTGATGACTACATTCTGGGCGGTCGCCGGATGGGGAGTTGGGTCACCGCCCTCTCTGCCGGCGCCTCCGACATGAGCGGCTGGCTGCTGATGGGGCTGCCCGGCGCCGTCTTCGTCAGCGGCATCTCCGAGAGCTGGATCGCCATCGGTCTGGTGATCGGCGCCTACCTCAACTGGCGCTGGGTGGCGGGTCGACTGCGGGTACATACCGAGAAAAACCGCAACGCCCTGACCCTGCCGGACTACTTCACCTACCGCTTTGAAGATCACAGCAAGGTGTTGCGCATCCTCTCGGCGCTGGTGATCCTGCTGTTCTTCACCATCTACTGCGCCTCCGGCGTGGTGGCCGGTGCCCGTCTGTTTGAGAGCACCTTCGGCATGGATTACAACACTGCCCTCTGGGTCGGTGCCGCCGCCACCATCACCTACACCTTCTTCGGCGGCTTCCTCGCGGTGAGCTGGACCGACACGGTGCAGGCGACCCTGATGATCTTCGCCCTGATCCTGACCCCGATCTTCGTCATCATCGCCGTCGGCGGGGTGGACAGCGCTATGATCGAGGTAGCCGCCAAGAGCGCCACCAACCTCGACATGTTCAAGAATCTGGATGTGATCGCCATTGTCTCGCTGATGGCCTGGGGCCTGGGCTACTTCGGTCAGCCCCACATTCTGGCCCGCTTCATGGCGGCGGATTCCCACCACTCCATGGCCAATGCCCGTCGCATCAGCATGACCTGGATGGTGTTCTGCCTCGCTGGCGCGGTGGCCATCGGCTTCTTCGGTCTGGCCTACTTCGCCCGCTTCCCGGAAGTGGCGGCTGGGGTGACCGGCAACCCGGAACGGGTCTTTATCGAGCTCTCCAAGATCCTGTTCAACCCCTGGATCGCCGGTGTGCTGCTCTCCGCCATTCTGGCTGCGGTAATGAGCACTCTGAGCTGTCAGCTGCTGGTCTGCTCCAGCGCCATCACCGAGGATCTCTACAAACCGTTCCTGCGCAAGAACGCCTCCCAGCGTGAGCTGGTGTGGGTGGGTCGCCTGATGGTGCTGCTGATCGCGGTGATTGCCATCGCCGTCGCCATGAATCCGGAGAACCGGGTGCTGGGGCTGGTGAGCTACGCCTGGGCCGGTTTCGGTGCCGCCTTTGGTCCCGTGGTGCTGCTCTCCGTGCTGTGGCCGCGAATGACCCGCAACGGCGCGCTGGCTGGCATGCTGGTCGGTGCCATCACCGTCATCGTCTGGAAACAGTTCGGTTGGCTGGGGCTGTATGAGATCATCCCGGGCTTCCTGTTCGCGCTGCTGGCCATCGTGGTGGGCAGTCTGCTGGGCGAAGCACCCTCAAAAGCGATGCTGGAGCGTTTCCGCGATGCCGAGGAGGAGTACAACACTCCGGCCGAGAGCGCGGGAGAGCCAGTCGCGGTGAACTGATCCCCCCGATCGCTTTCTGATTGAGAGCCCCGCCCCCGGATAAGGAGCGCCCTGGTTGGCCATCCTTGCACCGGTTTGGCGGGGCTTTGTGCTATCTGATTCACTCTTGGGCACTTTTTTATGTTCGGCCGGGGGCTCGACGGTGCTCGCTTTCTTTTGTCTTGGCACCGAATATGGGACACTAGGCCGCCTGAAGGAGACCCAGTGCATGCGCCTATTCACCCTGATCCTGATCCTCCTGCTGGGGGGACTGCAATATGACCTCTGGCTGGGGAAGAACGGGCTATCCGATTACCAGAACCTGTCGGAGGCCATCTCGCAGCAACAGCGGGACAACCAGACTCTCAAGGATCGTAACGACCTCATCTACCGCGAGATAGATGATCTCACCTCTGGCCTCGAGGCCATCGAGGAGCTGTCGCGCAACGATCTGGGTTACATCAAGCAGGGGGAGACCTTCTACCGGATCATCCCCAAAGAGAAAGACAAAGAGACAGTGCCGGACGATGAGCCCTACGATGACTGATGCCAGCCGGGTATCCGGCCTGACGGCGATCGTCCCTGCCGCCGGCATCGGCTGCCGGATGGGGGCCGATTGCCCCAAGCAGTACCTGCAACTGGCGGGTAAAACCATTCTCGAACATACCCTGGAGCGGTTGCTCTCCCATCCGGCCATCGCGCAGGTGATCGTGGCGCTGGCGCCCCATGACCGCTGGTTCGAGGCCCTGCCCGTGGCGGCCGACCCGCGCATTGTGCGGGTAGAGGGAGGCGCCGAGCGCGCCTTTTCCGTCCTCAATGGTCTTCATGTGGCGCAAGGGGAGTGGGTGCTGGTGCACGATGCGGCTCGCCCCTGCCTGACTCACGGCGATCTCGATGCGCTGATTGCTGCGGCCATGGGCTGCGGTGGCGCCATTCTCGGCAGCCGGGTGCGCGATACCATGAAACGCTCCGATGGCGAGGGCAATATCATCGCTACCGTCGAGCGCGAGCAGCTCTGGCATGCCCTGACGCCGCAGATGTTCCCGACCCTTGCCCTGAAACGGGCACTGGAGGAGGGGCTGCTGCTGGGCGCCATCATCACCGACGAGGCCTCCGCCATGGAGCGGGCCGGATTCGCGGTACGCATGGTGGAAGGGCGCGCCGACAATATCAAAGTGACCCGGCCGGAAGACTTGTCGCTGGCGGGGCTGTTTTTAAGCCAGCAGGCATAAGCCCCTCAGTCAGCACAAACAGTTCAGAACAAGGTGTTCAGAGCAGGTTGTCTCGAATAAACAGGCCCGAACAAGGAGTTAGCATGATCCGGATTGGACATGGTGTGGACGTACACAAAATTGATGTGGGAGGTTGCCGCTGATGATGCGCATTGGTCATGGTTTTGACGTGCAAAAAATTGATGGGGTTGGTTTCAGCATGTCGGGAGGTCGTCTCTTATGATGCGCATTGGTCATGGTTTTGATGTCCATAAATTTGGTGGGGTTGGCCCTTGCATGCTGTGCGGCGTGCCGGTTCCCTACGAGCAGGGGCTGGTTGCCCACTCCGATGGCGACGTAGTGCTGCACGCGGTGAGCGATGCCCTGCTGGGCGCCATCGGTGCCGGTGACATCGGTCGCCACTTCCCCGATACCGCAGCCGAATTCAAGGGGATCGACAGTCGCATCCTGCTGCGGGATGTGTTTGCCCGCGTGCAGCGCGCAGGTTATGCCATCGGCAACCTGGATGTGACCATCATCGCCCAGGCCCCCAAAATGGCCCCCCATATCGACGCCATGTGCGCCGTGCTGGCCGCCGATCTGCAATGTGATTTGAACCGGGTGAACGTCAAGGCGACCACCACCGAACAGCTTGGGTTTACGGGGCGCAAGGAAGGGATCGCCACCGAAGCCGTCGTCCTACTGGTGAAACAATAATGCTGGAACAACTTGCCTATCTGCACGGGGCACCCACTGCCCGCGGTATCCTCAAGGCCGAGGCTGCCGATTTCGTGGTGAATGAAGATCTCGGCTTCGAGCCTTGCGGGGAAGGGGAGCATATCTTCGTCCGGGTGCGCAAAACCGGCGAGAATACCGCCTGGGTGGCCGGTCTGCTGGCCGATGCGGCCGGGGTCAACCGCAATGCGGTGACCTGGGCGGGCCTGAAAGATCGCCACGCGGTGACCGAGCAGTGGTTCGGCATTCACCTGCCGGGCAAGGCGGAGCCGGACTTGTCGGTCATCGAGAGCGACAGCATCCAGATCCTGCAAGCCAAGCGTCACAACCGCAAATTGCGGGTCGGCTACCTCAAGGGCAACCACTTCACCCTGCGTCTCACCGGTCTGGAACAGGCCGACGGGCTGGAAGCGCGCCTGCAGGCCATCGCCGGGCAGGGCGTACCCAATTACTATGGTGAGCAGCGTTTTGGCCGTGATGGCAACAACCTGGAAGCGGCCAAGGCGATGTTTGCCGGCAAGCGGATCAAGGATCGCAACAAGCGTTCCCTCTACCTCTCAGCCGCTCGCAGCATGCTGTTCAATGCCATCGTCAGCGCCCGCATCGAGCAGGGGCTGGCTCACCAGCTGCTGGCCGGTGATTGCGTGATGCTCAAGGGCAGCCACTCCATCTTCAGTGAAGAGGTGCTGACCCCCGAGCTGGAAGCGCGTCTTGCCTCCGGCGACGTGCAACTCACTGCGCCCCAGTGGGGCCGTGGCCGTCTGGCCAGTCAGGGTGCCGCTGCCGAGTTTGAACAAGGCGTGTTGGCCCCTTACGCCGAATGGTGTGACGGGCTGGAGAAAGCCGGGCTGGATCAGGATCGCCGCCCGCTGCTGCTCAAGCCGGAGCAGATGAGTTGGCAGCTGGACGGCGAGGTGCTGACCCTCTCCTTCTTCCTGCCGGCGGGCGCGTTTGCCACCAGCGTGGTGCGCGAGTTAATGCAGGCCGAAGAGGCCGATCATGGTTTCAGGAATCAGACCGATGCGAATTCTGGTCAGTAATGATGATGGTGTGCATGCCGAGGGCATTCGTGCCCTCAGCGAGGCGCTGCGCGCCTGCGGCGAGGTCATTGTGGTGGCGCCGGATCGCAATCGCAGCGGCGCGAGTCACTCCCTGACGCTGGAAGTACCGCTGCGGGTCACCCGTATCAGCGAAACCGGTTACTATGCGGTGAAGGGCACGCCGACCGACTGCGTGCATCTGGCGGTCAATGAGCTGGTACGCCCGGAGCCGGACATGGTAGTGGCCGGTATTAACCACGGCGCCAACCTGGGGGATGATGTCATCTACTCGGGCACGGTCGCCGCGGCCACCGAGGGGCGCCATCTTGGCTACCCCTCCATCGCTATTTCGCTGGTGGGCAAGACCCACTTCGCCACGGCGGCCCACTATGCGGCCCTGCTGGTGAAGGGGCTGATGAAACACCCCCTGCCTGCCGATCAGATCCTCAACGTCAACGTGCCGGACTTGCCCCTCGAGCAGATCAAGGGGATCAAGACCACCCGCCTTGGCAATCGCCACCGGGCGGAGTCGGTGATCTGCACCGAAGATCCCCGTGGCCAGCCCATCTACTGGATTGGCCCGCCTGGCAGTCAGCAGGATGCCGGTGACGGTACCGATTTTGCTGCCATCGAGCAGGGCTATGTCTCGATTACCCCCCTGACCATCGATATGACTGCCTATGACAGTCTCGCCGGTCTGGGGGCCTGGTTAGATCTGCAGGGATGAGGGTGGTGTGATAGTACAGCGCCTGTTAAATCAGCTCATTGCGCAGGATATTCGCGATTTTCGCGTGCTGGCGACCATCGCGAAAGTGCCGCGCCAGTTGTTCGTGGACGAGGCTATGGCGCACAAGGCGTGGGACAACACCGCCCTGCCCATTGGCCACGGCCAGACCATTTCGCAGCCCTATATGGTGGCGCGAATGACCGAGTTGCTGATGCAAAATGATCCGGCCCATGTGCTGGAGATTGGCACTGGCTCCGGTTACCAGACGGCGATCCTCGCCCATCTGGTGGAGCATGTTTATACCGTTGAGCGGATCAAGTCGCTGCAGTTCCAGGCCCGGCGCCGACTGCGCCAGCTCGATCTGCACAATGTCTCGGCCAAGCACGGCAACGGCTGGCTGGGGTGGCCCAACAAAGGGCCTTATGACGCCATTCTGGTGACGGCCGCGGCGAGCGAGATCCCCACGGCACTGACCGATCAGCTGGCCGAAGGGGGCCGACTGGTGTTGCCCGTGGGTGACAGCCAGCAGACCCTGCAGCTGATCGAACGTACCGGCTCCCAGCTGACCAGCCGTATTCTGGAGCCGGTACGTTTTGTTCCCCTGATTGACGGAGATGTTGAGTGAAGTTGTTTTCCCGTTTGTACGTACTGGTGATGCAGTGGGCCCGCCACAAGCATGCTCCCTGGTATCTCTCCATCACCGCTTTTATCGAGTCGGTGTTCTGGCCGATCCCGGTGGACGTGATGCTGGCGCCAATGGCGCTCGCCAAGCCGCACAAGGCGTGGCACTACGCCGGGTTGGCAACCCTCTTCTCGGTGCTGGGTGCGCTGTTCGGTTACGCCCTTGGCTATGCCCTGTGGGATCCGGTGGTGCTGCCACTGGTGGAGTCTGTCGGCTATCAGGACAAGATCGGGATCGCCCGCCACTGGTTTGAGCAGTGGGGGATCTGGGTCATTTTCATTGCCAGCTTCACCCCTATCCCCTACAAGGTGTTTACCGTGACGGCAGGGTTGTTGCAAATGGCTCTGCTGCCCTTCATCATCACCTCCCTCATCGGTCGTGGCATGCGCTTTTTCCTGGTGGCGGGCCTGATGCGCTGGGGTGGCGAGAAGATGGAACGCAAACTGATGCACTACGTGGATGTGCTCGGTTGGCTCTGTATTGGTCTGGCCGTTGTGGCCTATTTCTGGTTTAGTCGTTAAGGATCCATTATGCGTTCGCGTATTTGGCAAGGAAGCAGTGTCGTGGTGTTGTCATGGCTGCTGCTTGCCTGCTCCTCCAGTAAAAATGCAGCTCCGGTGGATGGGGTAGGTGATGATCAGTTCGTCTCGACCATTCCGGCTCGCCAGAGCGGCACTCAGCTCAGCGCCCCCATTCAGGGCGGCAGCTATGTGGTGAAGCGGGGCGATACCCTCTACTCCATCGCCTTCAACTCCGGCAATGACGTGCCGTCGCTGGCCAGTCTCAACAACATCAGCCCGCCCTACAATATCTACCCCGGGCAGCGGCTGCGTCTTGACGCGTCGGGCTCTGCGGTGACCAGCAGCAGAAGTGCCGGTACCTATGAGGTACGCCGCGGCGATACCCTGAGCAGCATCGGCCGCCAGTTCGGCATGACGCCGCAGGTGCTGGCCCAGAGCAACAATCTGAGCGCCCCCTATGCGCTGCAGCCGGGTCAGGTACTCAACGTCCAGACTGCTGGCGGTGGTTCGACCCAGATGGTGGCTGCGACTCGTCCGGCAACCGTGACGCCAGTGGCAGTGAGCCGTCCGAGCAGCGGACCGCGTCCGTTGGCCGAGCCGAGCGGATCTGGTCAGACCACGCCATTCATCGCTCAGAAATCCGTTGCTCCGGCAGCACCGAAGGAATACGCTCAGACCAAAGAACAAAAAACAAACAACTCCCAGTCGAGACTTGCTTGGCACTGGCCCGCAAAAGGCCGGATCGTCGAGGGGTTCTCTGTTGCAGAACAGGGTAACAAGGGTATCGACATAGCCGGCCAGAAGGGGCAACCCGTCTACGCCGCCAGCGGTGGTAAAGTGGTATACGCTGGCAGTGCTTTAAGGGGGTACGGCAAGCTGATCATCCTCAAGCATGATGATGACTATCTCTCCGCTTACGCACACAACGACGAGTTGCGGGTGAAGGAAGGGGACAGCGTCAAGGGGGGCTCGGTCATTGCCAACATGGGTAGCACGGACGCGCCGGATGTGCGATTGCATTTCGAGATCCGGTACCGAGGCAAATCGATCAATCCGATGAGCTATTTGCCAAAGCGTTAACCCCAGAGAGACCGTCTTACTCTGGTAACGTCAGGGAGACACACCATGAGCCAAGAACAACTGGTAATGCAGGATGCAGAGTTAGAGTTTGACGCTGAACCCGAATCGAACGAAGAAGAAGTAGAAGAGTTGCATGAGGTAGTCGCCGAGGTGGAAGAGACTATCTCCGATGAGTTGCTGGCACCGGAACTGAACAAGGTGATGGATGCCACGCAACTCTATCTGGGGGAGATTGGTTTTTCCCCGCTGCTCACTGCCGAAGAGGAAGTCTACTACGCCCGTCGTGCCTTGCGGGGTGACAAAGCAGCCCGCAAGCGCATGATCGAGTCCAACCTTCGACTGGTGGTGAAAATCGCCCGTCGCTACAACAACCGCGGCTTGGTGCTGCTGGATCTCATCGAAGAGGGCAACCTCGGTCTTATCCGCGCGGTCGAGAAGTTCGACCCCGAGCGCGGCTTCCGTTTCTCCACCTACGCCACCTGGTGGATCCGCCAGACTATTGAGCGGGCCATCATGAACCAGACCCGCACCATCCGTCTGCCCATTCATGTGGTCAAGGAGTTAAACGTTTACCTGCGCACCGCGCGTGAACTCTCGCACCGTCTCGATCATGAACCGACCGCCGAGGATATCGCCTTTGCGCTGGATTGTTCGGTGGACAGTGTGAACCGCATGCTCAAGCTCAACGAGAAGATCACCTCGGTAGATACCCCCATCGGTGGCGATCGCGACAAGGCGCTGCTGGATGTGCTCTCCGACGAACGCGGCATGGGGCCGGAGCTGGAGTCCCAGGATGACGACATGCGCGCCAGCATTGTGCACTGGCTGGAAGAGCTCAATCCCAAGCAGCGGGAAGTGCTGGCCCGTCGTTTCGGTCTGCTGGGCTATGAGCCGGCCACCCTCGAGGATGTGGGGGCCGAGATTGGTCTGACCCGCGAGCGGGTGCGTCAGATCCAGGTCGAGGGACTGCGCCGCCTGCGGGAGATCCTGCTGAGCCAGGGGCTTTCCATCGAGGCGCTGTTTCGCACCTGATCACGGTGGCTGCCGGCTGACAACAAACGGCTGAACAAGTGAATAGCACGAGGGGAGCAATCGCTCCCCTCGTTTTTTATTGCCTGTCGTCTGGCGATGGCGGCGTGGTTATACCAGCTCGGCCAGCATGGTGTCGGCGTAGGGCACCAGCGCTTCGCCCTTCTTCACCTTGGCGAGATAGTCCGGGTTGGCGATGAGCGGACGACCGATGGCCACCAGATCGAAGCGGTTGGCCTCGATGGCCGCGGCGGCGCGCTCGGCGTCGTAGTTGCCCACCCCGACCAGATTGCCCTTGTAGTGGGCGCGCAGATAGTCGGAGGCGCGGCCACCCAGATAATCGAAGGTGAGGTTGTCATCGAAGATGCCGAGGTGGATATAGGCCAGCGGGCGATCGTTGAGCTCGGCCAGCAAATAGTCGAACACGGCGCGATCTTCCGGGCTGCCCGCCAGATGGACATAGGCACCCGGGGAGAGGCGAATGCCAACCCGATCACCGCCGATACGGGCGCTGATGGCATCGACCACTTCCAGCGCGAAACGGCTCATCTTTTCCGGGCTGCCGCCGTAGTTGTCGGTGCGCAGGTTGGTGGAGTGGTGCAGGAACTGATCGATCAGGTAGCCGTTGGCACCGTGGATCTCCACTCCGTCGAAGCCCGCTTCGATGGCGTTGGCAGCGGCCTGGGCGTAATCCTGCACCAGCTGGGCGATGTCGGCCTCGGTCAGGGCGCGTGGCACCTGATAGGTCAGCTCGCGCATGCGGGGCACAGTGCCCTCGTGCGCCACGGCAGAGGGGGCAAGCACTTCAGCCTGATGGAAGAAGGGGTGGGAGAGGCGACCGACATGCCACAGCTGGGCGAAGATCTTGCCGCCTTTGGCGTGCACGGCGCTGGTCACTTTCTTCCAGCCATCGATCTGCGCCTGGGTAAAGAGGCCCGGGGTATTGGGGTAGCCCTGCCCGTCGGGGCGAATGATGACGGCCTCGGAAACAATCAGGCCGATGTCGGCGCGGCGGCCGTAATAGGCAGCCATCTGCTCGGTCGGCACCAGACCGGGGCCTGCCATGCAGCGGGTGAGCGGGGCCATCATGAAGCGGTTGGCCAGGGTCAGAGTGTCATTGAGTCGATACGGCTGAAACAGGGTATTCATGATAGTTTGTCCTGAACGGGTTATTCTTGAATGTGCATTCAAGACGTTTTTTGCGTCGGGCGCAAGCTTTTTTTGAATGCGCGTTCAAGAAGGTTGGCCCGAGCGGGCGGCTGGGGTAAACTTGCCGCCCTTTCCAGCCACTCTTTATCGGCGGGCCTGTTTGCCCCTTGCCGGTGAACCATTTCCCACGGGAGGAACCATGCGCATAGCCGAGTTTGATCGGGACGAGGTGCTGCGAAATGCCATGGAAGCGTTTCGTGCCAAGGGGTACGCCAAGACCACCATGCAGGAGCTGGTGGCCGCCACCGGCCTGCATCCTGGCAGCATCTACGGCGCCTTCGGCAACAAGCGCGGCTTGCTGCTGGCGGCGGTGGATCACTATGTCGAGGGCAAACGCACCCTGCGCCGCGCCTTGCTCGACAACCCGAGCCCGCTGGCGGGCCTTGCTGCTTATCT
This sequence comes from Aeromonas sp. QDB11, assembly GCF_027705265.1. Taxonomy (NCBI): domain Bacteria; kingdom Pseudomonadati; phylum Pseudomonadota; class Gammaproteobacteria; order Aeromonadales; family Aeromonadaceae; genus Aeromonas; species Aeromonas sp. QDB11. Next base: position 29,900 of record NZ_JAPDBM010000049.1, read on the forward strand.
CGACGGAATTGTGGGAGAGGCGCTCTGCGGCTCCTGTCTGGTGACCCGCACCATGATGGAGTTGAGCGAGCAGGATGAGGAGCTGACCCAGCGGGTCAAGGGGATCTACGGCGAGCTGGAGCAGGACCTGGCCGAGTTGCTGACGCAGGCGCAGGCAAAGGGCGAGCTAGCCCCTGATAGCAATATCCGCACCCTCACCGCCCTGCTGCTGATCAACCTGCAAGGGCTGGTCACCTTCGCTCAGTGTCGCCCCGATCGTGTTTTGCTCGACGACGTAGTCGCTCAACTGATGCGGGCCCTGCGGGCGTAACGCGATACCGCAGAAACAACAGTGGCTCCCGAGGGAGCCACTGTTGTTTCTGGTCTCAGTCCTTGCATCAACCTTTGGTGCCAGACGCAGCGGGCTTACCTCGGCCCCACCAGCTCCTTCATCAAATCTTTCAGCCACACCAGCGCCGGTTGCTGCGCGTGCACGGGGTGCCAGACGCAGTTTAGGTGGTAATCCGGCACGTCTTCGGGCAGCGGCAGGCTTTTCAGCGGCCAGTGGCTGGCGAGCAGCTCGGCCACCATGCTGGGCAGAACCAGCAGGTGATCGCTCTGGCTGACGATGGCGGCGGCGGACATATAGCTCTGGCTGTTAACCGAGATGGTGCGGCTAAAGCCCTGACTCTTCAGATAGCGGTCGAGGCTCGCCTCCGAGGTGCCGAGCGGTGAGTGGAACACGTGGGGCATGGCGATCAGCTGCTGCAGGGTGATGCGCTCCATCCACAGGGATGGGTCATCCTCGGCGCCGGCGGGGGCCGATTTGGCAATCGGCAGATCGGCGCGCACTAGCCCAGCCAGCGGCTCGGTGAGCCAGGTCTCCTTGCCGAGATACCCCGGCACCTGCATGTACTCGTCAAACCCCAGCACCAGATCGATCTCGCCGCTTGCCAGCTCGGCTTCGGGCAGGGTGTCGCGCAGGATGCGGATCTCGATGGTGACCCCCGGCGCCAGCCGCCTGAGCCGCTGAATAAGCGGCGGGATCAGCACGCACTCCACGTAATCTGTGGTGCAGAGCACGAAACGGCGCCTGGAATGGATCGGCTCGAACTCCTCTTCCTCGGTGAGCTGCTGCTCCAGCAGCCGCAGCGCCTGCTGCACCCCGAGATGCAGCCGCTGGGCGCGCGGGGTCGGCAGCATCCCCTGCGGGGTACGCACCAGCAGCGGGTCGCCGAGAAAGGTGCGTAGCCGGTTAAGGGAGTGGCTCATGGCGGGCTGGCTGATAAAGAGCGCTTCGGCGGCGCGGGTGACGCTCCCTTGCGTCATCAGGGCGTCAAACGCGAGCAGCAGATTGAGGTCGAGCTGGTGCAGTTTCATGGGGGGATTATTCGCCGTGTTTATGGGACAATCCATCCTATTCATTTGATGGATATGGGCGCAACGTCTTACTGTGCGACCCACTGTTATTTTTCCAGGATTCCCGCGCCGTGTTGGCGTAAATGGGGGCCTCAATCCATGCAAGGAGCCTTGCGATGAGCATCAAGACCATTCATTCCACGCCGGCCGCCGACGGCTTCACCATGCCCGCCGAGTGGGCGCACCAGCAGGCCGTCTGGATGATCTGGCCGTTTCGCCCTGACAACTGGCGTGAAGCCGGTCGCTTCGCCCAGCCTGTCTTTGCCAAGGTAGCGGATGCCATCGGCGGCGCCACCCCGGTCTTTATGGGGGTGCCTGCCCAGTTTATGGAGCAGGCTCGCGCCATCATGCCCGCCCACGTGACCCTAGTCGAAATGAACAGCGATGACTGCTGGGCCCGCGATACAGGCCCCACCATTGTGACCAACGTTGCCGGCGAGTGCCGTGGCGTGGATTGGGGCTTCAATGCCTGGGGCGGTCACAAGGGCGGTCTCTACTACCCGTGGAATCAGGATGAAGAGGTCGCTGCCCAGATGCTGGCCCAGCACGGTATGGCTCGCTACGACGCGCCGCTCATTCTGGAAGGGGGTTCCATCCACGTCGATGGCGAAGGCACCTGCCTGACCAGCGCCGAGTGCCTGCTCAACGAAAACCGCAACCCGCACCTGAGCAAAGAGCAGATCGAAGCTCACCTGCGCGACTATCTGGGCGTCACCAGCTTTATCTGGCTGGACGAAGGCGTCTACATGGACGAAACCGACGGCCACATCGACAACATGTGCTGCTTCGTGCGTCCGGGTGAAGTGGCGCTGCACTGGACCGACGACCAGAACGATCCCCAGTACGCCCGCTCCGTGGCCGCCCTCAAGGTGCTGGAAGCGGCAGTCGATGCCAAGGGTCGCAAGCTCAAAATCTGGAAGCTGCCCCAGCCGGGCCCGCTCTACTGCACCGAAGAGGAGTCTGCCGGCGTCGAGTGCGGCAGCGGTGTGCCGCGCGAGGCCGAAGGCCGTCTGGCCGGTTCCTACGTGAACTTCCTCATCACCAACGATCGCATTGTCTACCCGCTGCTGGATGCAGCCACCGATGGCGAAGCCCAGCGCATTCTGGAAGAGATCTTCCCGGATCACACCGTGATCGGCGTACCGGCTCGCGAGATCCTGCTGGGCGGTGGCAATATCCACTGCATTACCCAGCAGATCCCCTCCGGGAAATAAGCCGTAGGCGCGATTAGCTCGACAAAACCCCACATCGTGGGGTTTTGTCCCTTGATATGCGGGTGGTCGGGCGTTGTAGCGGCGGCGATCACCCTGAAGCGATTAGCTGCGATATGGCTGCGTTAGCCGATATTGCACACCGTCACCCTTTACAGGAGATCCCCATGATCGAAGTGACCGAGGTTTCCATTGCCGAACTGCGTGCCGCGCTCGAATCAGGCCGCACCACAGCGGTCGAACTGGTCAAGGCCTATCTGGCCCGGATCGAGGCCTACAATGGCCCCGAGACTGCCACCAAACTCAATGCCGTGGTGGTCGCCAATCCCGATGCGCTGAAAGAAGCCGAAGCTTCCGATGCCCGCCGTGCCCGTGGCGAGACTCTGGGCCCGCTCGACGGCATCCCCTACACCGCCAAAGACAGCTATCTGGTCAAGGGGCTGACTGCCGCCTCCGGCAGCCCGGCCTTCAAGGATCTGGTGGCCCAGCGCGATGCCTTTACCGTTGAGCGCCTGCGCGCCGCCGGTGCCATCTGCCTTGGCAAAACCAATATGCCGCCGATGGCCAATGGCGGCATGCAGCGCGGCGTCTATGGCCGTGCCGAGAGCCCCTACAACGCCGACTACCTGACTGCGCCGTTTGCCTCCGGCTCCTCCAACGGCGCCGGTACTGCCACCGCCGCCAGCTTCTCCGCCTTCGGTCTGGCCGAAGAGACCTGGTCGAGCGGCCGTGGCCCTGCCTCCAACAACGGTCTGTGTGCCTACACCCCGTCCCGTGGCGTCATCTCGGTGCGCGGCAACTGGCCGCTGACTCCGACCATGGATGTGGTGGTGCCTTATGCCCGCACCATGAACGATCTGCTGGAAGTGCTGGATGTAGTGGTGGCTGACGATAGCGATCCCCGTGGCGATCTGTGGCGCATGCAGCCCTGGGTGCAGCTGCCCAAGGCCTCCGAAGTGCGTCCGGCCTCCTATCTGGATCTGGCTGCCAAGCCCGATGCCCTCAAGGGCAAGCGCCTCGGCGTGCCGCGCATGTTTATCAACAAGGATGAACTGGCTGGTACCAGCGAAAACCCCGGTATCGGCGGCCCGACCGGTCAGCGCATCCATACCCGTCCGACCGTGATCGCCCTGTGGGAGCTGGCCCGTCAGGCGCTGGAAGCCGCTGGAGCGGAAGTCATCGAAGTGGACTTCCCGCTGGTCTCCAACTGCGAAGGGGACAGACCCGGTACGCCGACCGTGTTCAATCGCGGCATCGTGAGCCCGGAGTTTCTCAACGACGAGCTGTGGGAGCTCTCCGGCTGGGCGTTCGACGACTTCCTGCGCGCCAATGGCGATCCCAAGCTCAACAAGCTGGCCGATGTCGATGGCCCCCAGATCTTCCCCCACGATCCGGGCACCCTGCCGAACCGCGAGGGTGATCTGGCAGCGGGCATGGACGAGTACGTCAATATGGCCAAGCGCGGCCTGAAATCCTGGGACGAGATCGCCACAGTGCCGGACGGCCTGCGCGGGTTGGAGCAGACCCGCAAGCTGGATCTGGAGGACTGGATGGACGAGCTCAAGCTCGACGCCGTGCTGTTCCCCACCGTGGCCGATGTCGGCCCGGCTGACGCGGACGTGAATCCGGCCTCCGCCGATATCGCCTGGAGCAATGGCATCTGGGTTGCCAACGGCAACCTCGCCATTCGCCACCTCGGCGTGCCGACCGTTACCGTCCCCATGGGCATCATGGCCGATATCGGCATGCCGGTGGGGCTGACCTTTGCCGGTCGCGCCTATGACGACAACAACCTGCTGCGCTTCGCCTCGGCCTTCGAGTCCACCGGCAGCAAGCGCAGGGTGCCGCCACGCACGCCGCCGTTGGCTTGATCGTTACAGCTGGCCTGATTGCTTTAGCGCCCTGTCCGCGAGAAATCAGGGATAAAGAGAGAGGGAGGCATCATGCCTCCCTCTTTTTTGTATCCATTTTCTGGCTGTGGCCATCACACCCGGATGTTCTGGCCCGCACCCATCTCGCTCTTTGTCACATGCGGGGTCTGCTCCTCTTGGGACAAGCTGGCCTCCCACTCGTGGGCCTTTTCCAGCAGATCGGCGAGGCGCTCCCTGATCTGCTGCGGGCGATAGCTCTCCAGCGAGATCCGGGAGAAAAACGATACCCGCTCGGTGCCAGGATAGATGCCGACCCCGTAGCAATGGCGCAAGGGGGCGAGGGCATGCTCGCCAAAACGCAGGAACAACTCGCGAGACAGACGCTCGGGAAGATCGCTCGCCGTGGTCACCGAGAGTACCAGCGCCATCTCGTCGGGTTGAGCCACGATATTGACCACAAAGGGGGCTGTCGCCTCCTCTGCTGCCCGCTGGATCTCGAACGTGCAGACGCCGTTTTCATCGAAGGCCAGCGGTTCGACCGACAGCTCGGCCAGGATTTTCTGATAGATATCCAACACAACACTCCAGTCCGGTTGCCCGGTCGTCTTCGAAGGGGCAGGGCAAGATCACCAAGAGACGGCCCCGCCACCGAGCGGGCAGGGCCGTCATCCATATTCACTGCAAGGGTTACACCTTGATATTGAGTGCTCGACCCTCTTCCAGCTCGAACACCCGAACATCGCTCACCGGGTTGTCGTTAAAGCGCACGCTTTTCTTCATTTTGGCGGGGGCGTTCTCCCCGTCCGATGAGCCTGTGTGCTCTTCGACCAGCTGTGAGGTTTCGTTGGCGCGGGTGTTTGCCTCGGTCAGGGCGTCCAGCTCGGCGGTGGCTCTTTGCTCAAACAGCTGGCCGAAGCTGCGATTGAACTCGGCATTGACCTTGGTGTTGAACACCTCAGACTCCTGACTCTGCACCTTCAATGCCTCTTGCAATGCCTTGGGATCGTTGCTCAGCGAGGCGAACAACGTAGTGGTCTGCTCGATGGCACGGGAACTCAGCAGGCCGAAGATGGCGTCTCTCCCGTTGATAAAACTGGAGAAGTGCTCCATGGCAAATTCCCGGGAGGAATCACTCATGGTCTCAAGACCCAGCCGATTCTTGTTGGCGTCGGTCACATCCGCCAGAGTCGCGGTCTTGGGATCGCTGCCCGGCTTCAGATATTGGGCATCGTTTTTGAACTCGCTGATGGGCTGGTTAAAGGCTTGCTGCACAAGCTTCTTGATCTGGCCAAGCTCAGTCAGCTGCCGCTGCACCTCGGACTGAATTTGAGTGGCCCGGGTGGTGAGTGCACTCTCCCCCTTGGTGGCGGCTCGGCTAAAGAAATCGATCACCGCATTTTTGATGCGGCCCAGCGTGCTTAAATGGGCCAGGTCCCGTTGTACGGAGACATCCCCACTCTTGCCGATATGAATGCTGTACTCCTTGCCTTCACCCAGATGAAGGGCCAGCTTCTGATTGCTGCCGGGATTGACGTTGGCGAGCTGCAGGCTGTCGATAGCCTTCAACATCACCGGGGTAGCTCCATGAATAGCCATGACCTTGGTTCCTTATCTCACTAACAAGCGATACATCTGGCCTGCATCATACCCGTCAGTGAAAACGCCGTTTATTAGCCATGGTTGCACTATTTTAGTTTCGGGTTGGCCTGCGCTGGCGTGTGTGAGAGGAGAGCCGGTTGCAGTGTGGCCTCAGATTTTGAGTCCATAGCTGCAAGCGTATGGTGCCGCCACGGAGGCCGCTGTTGGGGGGATTGCCGCTGTGAGTTACATATTCCGAGTTTGACAGGTAATAACAAAAACAAACCCACCCGCTATGCTGGTGGGTTTTCTTTCTTCTGTTCGAATACTTCATCAATCATTACATGTGCAGCTGAACCAATCCAAAAGAATATAGAGGTCGCAACAATGTAGAGGATTACTTGAATGGTCATTATGTAAATTGAACTGGCATCGTTCAATAAAATTATCGCAATAAGAATTAAGCATGGCGTGACCCCCATTATAAAAAGCAACGTAATTATCAAAACTATTCTTGGCGAAGCGGAGTTTTTATTGATAACACCAGCGCTAACAATTTTCACTATTGCTTGGCCGAATAGGATTGCAGATGCAAAACTCCAATCTGCAGCAGCAAAAAAGTCACCCATACTTGATTTGTATAATTTTACCATTCCAATAACAATAAATGGCAAAAGTATAAACAAATACTCGGAAAGCAATGTTATTCTTGCATTTGAGTAGACATTATTCTTCATAGTCAAAATTCCCCTGTTTATAAAACCGCATTTCTACAGGGTTGTGCACCCAGGGCAAGATCGCGAACGTTTTTTAAGCAGGGCACGAGGATTTGACCGACCGAACAGGGTGTGATCTTATACTCTCTTTTACGGGAGTTTCGTCATGAACCATCAAGCGGCA
>NZ_JAPDBM010000050.1:0-36281 GCF_027705265.1 Aeromonas sp. QDB11
ATTTGCTTACCCACGAAGGTATCCTTTTGAAAAAGTTACTTATTCGTGGGCGGTTACACAATTGGATTTACAGGCTCGAGCCCCTCGCTATGTAACAAAATGTCTTGGACACAATTTGGGCTTGAACCCACCCCATTAGATAGATATGTTGTTTTCGTGTGATTTTATGAATGAAGCCATGAGCAATAAATGTCTCTAACCTGTTGAGTCTTCTGACACAATCTGTTTTTGGTACATTTTTCACTCAACCACTATTCATAGCATCTCATATGGGGCTTTTGTCCCGCTCAAGACATTCATCCTGTCTTGCCTGTTGCCGGATGCAGCAGTCTCTTGTGCCACGGAGTCGCACGGGATCAGGTTCAAGGCCGAACACACCACCGACAGAGACGTCACTTATGATCAAAAAACTGATTCTTTCTACCCTGCTGTTTTGCGGGATCGCCACGGCGGCCCCGACCCCAGCCACCACGTCCACCCTGGATGCCGTGCTCGAACGCGGCGTGCTGCGAGTTGGCTTCGATGCGGGCTATCAACCCTTCGAGATGACCAACAAGCAGGGCCAATACATCGGCTTTGACGTGGATCTCGCCAAGATGGTCGCCAAAGAGATGGGCGTGAAGGTCGAGTTCGTCAACACCGCCTGGGATGGCATCATTCCGGCGCTCTTGACCAACAAGTTCGACGTCATCATGGGCGGCATGACCGTCACTCCCCAGCGCAACCTGCGAGTCAACTTCGCCGATCCTTACATCGTGGTCGGCCAGACCATCGTGCTGCGCAAAGAGAAAGCGGGCGAAATCAAATCCTTCACCGATCTGAACGATCCCAAATACAAGATCGCAGTCAAGCTCGGCACCACCGGCGAGCAGGCAGTCAAGCGCCTGATCCCGAAAGCCACCCTGCTGCAGTTTGAAACCCAGGATGACGCCAAGCTGGAAGTGATCAACGGCAAGGTCGATGCCTTCGTCTATGACCTGCCCTACAACGCCATCTTCGCCTCCCAGAATCAGGGCGCCGTGGTGCACCTCGACAAGCCGTTCACCTTCGAGCCGCTGGCCTGGGCCATCCGCAAAGGGGATCAGGACACCCTCAACTGGTTTAACAACTACCTGCGCCAGATCAAGGGCGATGGCAGCTACGACCGTCTCTACAAGAAGTGGTTCGAATCCAATACTTGGCTGAACCAGCTCAAATAACCTCCGGGGGGCGGCACATGCCGCCCCTGCACCACGCAGCTCCCCACACAATAACGAGAAGAGGTTGTGACTGTGCACACACCCAAACCGACAAGACAGATGGAAAAACAGCCCAATCAGCTACTCTGGCAGGGCGTCTTCCTGCTGATGCTGCTGGTTGCGGTATTCGGCATCTACAAGGCTGTCCAGTCCGTGGATTACACCTGGCGCTGGGAACGCATTCCCCAATACATCGCCTATCAGGCGGAACAGAAGAATCTGGCCGAATTTGACGGCACCGTGATTGCAGGCACCAGCGAGGCCGAGAAGGGCAAGCTGTTCCTGCAAGACGATCTCGACCCCAATGTGCGGCAAGCCATCGCCAGCACCGGCGTACAAGTCGCCGAAGGGGATACCATTTTTCGTGGCGATACCCTCGACACCCAACTGAGCTGGACCGCAGGCCCCATCGCCTGGGGCGTCTGGGTCACCGTCAAGCTCTCGCTGGTGGCGGGCATCTTCGCCATCTTGCTTGGCACCCTGGCCGGGCTGGCGCGTCTCTCCCCCAATCCCGCCCTGCGCAATCTGGCGGTCACCTACGTGGAGCTCATCCGCGGCACGCCGCTGCTGGTGCAGATCTTCATCGTCTACTTCTTTATCGGCACCGTGCTGAACCTCGATCGCTTCACCGCCGGGGTCGCCGCGCTGGCGGTCTTTACCGGCGCCTATGTGGCAGAGATCGTCCGCGCCGGTATCAGCTCCATCCACAAGGGGCAGATGGAGGCGGGTCGCAGCCTGGGTATGACCTCGGCCCAGACCATGCGCTATGTCATTCTGCCGCAGGCGTTCAAGCGGGTGCTGCCGCCGCTGGCGGGCCAGTTCATCAACCTGATCAAGGACTCCTCGCTGGTCTCGGTCATCTCCATCACCGATCTCACCAAGGCGGGGCGCGAGGTGGTCAGCTCCACCTTCAGCCCGTTCGAGGTGTGGTTCACCGTGGCACTGCTCTATCTGGTGCTCACCGGCACCCTCTCTTTCCTGGTACGCCGTCTCGAGGTGAAATATGCGCGCAGCAACTGATCCCATTATCAAGGTGCAACAGGCATCGAGAAGTGCTGCCGGCACCCCATTCGCCTTCCCGATTCGTCTTCTGGAGGCGAAATATGCGTACAGCAACTGATCCCATCATCAAAGCGACTGGAGTAGAGAAGTTCTACGGCACCGAGGTACACGCCCTGAAAAACGTCAGCACCCAGGTGGCTGAAGGGGAAGTGGTGGTGATCGTCGGCCCCAGCGGCTCGGGCAAATCGACCTTCCTGCGCACCCTCAACCAGCTGGAGACCATCAACGACGGCAACATCGTGGTCGATGGCATCTGCCTGACCGAGCCGGGCGATGTCAACAAGCTGCGGGAAGAGGTGGGCATGGTGTTCCAGTCCTTCAACCTCTTCCCCCACCTGACGGTGCTGGACAATATCACCCTCGCCCCGCAGAAGGTGCGCGGCCTGTCACGCCGTGATGCCGAAGACAGGGCCAAGGCGCTGCTGCTGAAAGTGGGACTGTCGGTGAAAGCGGCCAGCTACCCGTCCCAGCTCTCCGGCGGTCAGCAGCAGCGGGTGGCGATCGCCCGGGCGCTCGCCATGCAGCCGCGCATCATGCTGTTTGACGAGCCGACCAGTGCGCTGGACCCGGAGATGGTGGGTGAAGTGCTGGATGTCATGAAAGGGCTGGCCCGCGAGGGGATGACCATGGTGGTGGTGACCCACGAGATGGGCTTTGCCCGGGAAGTGGCGGATCGGGTGCTCTTTATGGAGAGTGGCGAGCTGCTGGTGGATGAGAAACCTGCCGACTTCTTCGACAATCCCCCCTCCCCGCGCCTGCGCCAGTTCCTGAGTCAGGTGCTGTAGCGACCACAAAGCCGTGGATAGACGAAGAGGGACCCTGGGTCCCTCTTCCTGTTCTTCATGTAGGTTGTTCTTCATGTAGGTTGTTCTTCATGCAGGAGCCCCCTATCCGCTGAACCCGAGTCCCCCTCTCATCGGCTCAGCGCGGGGACTTTCCCAGATAGCGTTCCACGATGCTCCTCACCCCGTCACGTTTCTTGAGCAGGTAAAGCTCCTTGTCAAACTGCTCGATAAAGGCCTGCTTGTAGGGGAACTCCCCCTTGCGGCTATAGCCGAGAAAACCCTGCTCCTTGCTGAGCACGGGGCCCTGCTTGAGCAAGGACATATCGGTCACCGCCAGTTGCGATCCCTGTATCATTTTGAACAGTTCATAGAGCAGCGAGATACGGTCATTGACGGTGCAGTCGATACGGCCACGCACTATCTTGAGCAGATTTTCCCGATTGCTTTTCACCTCCTCCACATCGATCCGCTTCTCTTTCACTGCCTGCCAGAAGAGATCCCCTCCCACGGTGAAACCGGCATTGATACCGAAGCGAAGACCGCTGTAGTCATCAGGAAACCGTGCCTGCGGGGTATTGGCTGCCACACTGGCGCCGCACATCACTACCAGCTCTTCATCAAGTATCGGCTGGGAGTAGGGCCAGATATAGGGGCGAGCATCGGGCAGATAGTAGGGAGGGAAAATGGCAAACGCACTGCCCCGCTCTACCAGGCTCAGGCCGCGGCGCCAGGGCATGGGTTTGAGCACCACATCATAGTCACTCATGGCGGCGGTCACCTCGCGGATGATATCGGCATAGATCCCCCTGACCTCCTCCCCCTCCTGCCAGGAGTAGGGCGGATAGGCGGCATCCGCCAGGATCTCGACCCGGGTCTTGGCGTGCGCCATCATGCACAACCCCAGCAACAAGCAACACCAGACACGCATAAGCCAGATCCTCCTGAACAAGCCTGCATCAAGCATAGCCATCCGCCGTGCCTTCCTCTGCGGTTGCAGCACCCTCTTTTTCGCTATCTCTACGCCGACGAAAAATGTTAATGAATTATTAAAGCCATCCTTTATGCTGGAGAGCAATTGCTCTGAATGGATGGCCGCTATGGATGTGCAACTGCTTTTGCTCTACCTCTCCCCGATTTTTCTGGCCTTTATCGGCTGGGAGATGCTCTACCTGCGCAAACATGGCGCCGCCTTCCCCACCGCCACCTACCAGTGGCGGGATCTGTTCGCCAACGCCGCGCTAGCCCTGATGCATCAGGGCGGCGATGCGCTGGCGGCCATCGCCATCGCTTATCTGTATGACACCCTCTGGGGCTGGCGGCTGTTCGATATCGAGCTGAACCTCTGGAGCGTGCTGCTGCTGTTTTTGCTACAGGATCTCTGTTACTGGCTGTTCCACATCACCAGCCACCATGTGCGCTGGCTGTGGGCCTCCCATGTGGTGCATCACAGCTCGGAGCGGCTAAATCTCTCCACCGCCTTTCGCCAGAGCCTGATGTATCCGATCTCCGGCATGTGGCTATTCTGGATCCCGATGATCGTCATCGGCTTCCCGCCCGAGGCGGTGGTCGCCACCGTGCTGCTCAGCCTGGGCTTCCAATTCTTCGTCCACACCCAGGTGGTGGGCAAGCTCGGCTGGCTGGAGTGGATCTTCAACACCCCCTCCCACCACAGGGTGCACCACGCCAGCAACGCCAAGTACATAGACCGCAACTTTGCCGGGGTGCTGATTATCTGGGATCGGCTGTTCGGCACCTTTGTCGAGGAGGACCCGGCCGAGCCGTGTCGCTTTGGCATCACCAAACCGATCAGGAGCTTCAACCCCCTCACCCTCACCTTCCACGAATGGCGTGACATGCTGCGTGATGCTCGTGGCCTGCCCTGGCGACAAAAACTTGCAGTGCTGTTTGGCAAACCGGCCGGGCCTGCAAGCCGCTAGGGCTTCGCCCCGAATAACAACTCCCGGATAACAAGAGAGCGCCACGGTGGCGCTCTCTTTTATGGTCAGTCATATCTTCGATATCAGAGATGGGCGAACGACCAGACGGCGGGGATCAGGCTCAGCAAGGTCACTCCGGCCAGCCATCGCTCGCGGCCGCTCAGGCGCAGATCCGCCCCCAGCTGACGGCGGCTGTAGAGAAACAGCAGCAGACCCGGCCCGTAGAGCAGCAAGGAGAGCAGCAGATACTCCACCCCGGCGGCATAGAGCAGCCAGAAACCGTAACCGCTCGACACCAGTGCCACCGCCCGCATCAGGCTCTGGCCCTGCCCGCTCTCACCCTTCTTGCTGAACGAGAGCTTGAGCAGAAACAGGCCGATCAGCAGGTAGGGCACCAGGATCATCGAGGTAGAGATAAGCAGCAGGCTGGTGTAGCCCTTGCCGAGCAGCCACACCAGCAGCAGGCATGTCTGCACCGTCAGGCTGGTGAGCCAGAGCGAGGCGATGGGCGTCCCGTTGCGGTTCTGGCGCCGGAAGATGGCAGGAAAGGCGCCGTGACGGGCCGCGCTGAACGGCACCTCGGCCGAGAACAGGGTCCAGCTCACGTAAGAGGCGAGCACCGAGACGATCAGGCCGACACTGATGAGCAGCTTGCCCCAGGATCCGGTCATCTGGGCCATCAGCCCTGCCATGGAGGGGTTGGGCAGGGCAGCCAGTTCGGGGCGACTCAATATCCCCAGCGCCAACACCGAGATAAGCACATAGAGCAGCAGGGCCAATACCACCCCCAGCACGGTGGCCGTGCCCACATCCCGCCGGTTTCTGGCGCGGGCCGACAGCACCGCCGCTCCCTCGATACCGGTAAAGACCCAGAGGGTGATCAGCATGGTGTTGCGCACCTGCTCGGAGACCGGCACCGCCAGGGTGCTGCCCTGCTGATCCGCCGCAAAGGTGACCGGATCGAACCAGTAGCAGGCAAACAGGATAAACAGCAGCAGCGGCAGGCTCTTGGCAAGAGTCGCCACCAGATTGAACAACGCCGCCTGCTGCACGCCACGGGCCACCAGCAGATGCACCGCCCAGAGGATGCAGGACTCGCCGACAAACGCCGCCAGGGTATTGCCGTCACCAAACCAGATCTGCTCGGGGGTATCGACAAAGCTGCCCAGCGCCGCAAAGGCGATCACCAGATAGCCCACCACGCCGATGGTGGCGCAGAGCCAATAGCCCCAGGCGGAGAAGAAGCCCACCAGATCGCCAAACCCGGCGCGGGCGTAGCTGTAGATGCCGCCGTCAAGATCCGGCCTTAGCCGCGACAGATAGAGAAAACTCATGGCGAGCGCCAGGATGCCCACCCCCGTCACGCCCCAGCCGATCAGCACGGCGCGCGCCCCCGCGACCTCGGCCATGTTCTGGGGCAGGCTGAAAACTCCCGCCCCCACCATGGAACTGAACACCAGCGCGGTTAGGGACCAGAGCCCAATCTTGCTCTCTTTCATGGGGGCTCCTTAGCGCAACCGGCTGCTCAGCGCCTGAATATGCTCGGGGCCGATACCGCAGCAACCGCCGATCAGATTCGCACCGGCCGCGCGCCAGCGCTCGGCCCAGCCGAGGTAATCCTGCGGCCCCAGATCGGCGCGGATCTCGTCCAGTCCGTCGTTGGCGGTGGCCTCTTTGGGTTGCGGCGGGAAGGCGTTGGCATAGGCACCGAGGCGAATGTCAGCACGGCCCACTGCCTGCAACCTGTCACCGGCCACCGTCAACGCGGCCTCAATCACCTCGGGCTGACAGCAATTGAACAGGATGGCATCGACTCCGGCCGCCACCAGTGCGGTCACCGCATCAGCCACCCGCTCGCCGGAACGCAGTCGCGGCTCGTTGCCCGGCACCTCATCTTCCAGCGTGAACGAGACCCAGAACGGCTTGCCATCGTCAGGCAGCAGCCCTTTCAGGGCCAGTGGCTCGGCAATCAGGCTCATAGTCTCGGCCAGCCAGATATCCACATAAGGGGATAGCGCCCGGATAAGCGGCGTGGCAAGCTCGCTCACCCTGTCCGCCTTGAACAGATCGGCACGGTAAGAACCGAAGAGCGGCGGCAGAGAACCCGCCACCTGCACGGCGCCATGCTGATCGTCAGCCACCTCGCGGGCCAGTTGACCAGCCAGCGCAGCCAGCCCCTCCCCTTCGGCAAAGAAGCGCTCATCACCGATATGAAATGGCACCAGCGCATAGCTGTTGGTGGTGATGACCCTGGCTCCGCTCGCCACATAGGCCTGATGCACCTCGCGCACCGTCTCGGGCGCCTCCATCAAGGCCAGCGCCGACCATTCGGGCTGACGAAACGGTGCCCCCCGCCGTGCCAGCTCGCGCCCCATGCCCCCATCCAGCACCCACAATTCCCTGGTTTCCATCTGTCGTGTCTCTTTGTTATGTGCGTTGTTTATGTGCGTATTTATCTGTTTGTTTTGTTGATCTGCGGTTTCGCGTCGAATCGCTGCAGATCGTCCAGCTTCATCCTGGGAAGCCCTTTTATTATATAGCCATAAAAACATATGGATGTTTAGATGGCCAAAACAAGATAAAACAAAGCACCACAGGCGGCAATCAGTATCAGCAGAAATCAGCATGCGACCGGCAAGGCAAATGCAGACATGCAAGAGGCCACCCGAAGGTGGCCTCATCACTATCTTGATCCGCTGGCGGCTTAACGCCCGGCCAGCACTCGCTTGATCTGTTTGACCCAGTCGGAGACCCGACCCTGCTGCGGCAAGCCACGCCAGATCTGTTCCCACTGGGCAGGGCTGAGCGGACGACCGAGGCGACGCTGCACCCCCGCATAGAGGTAGTCATGGGCCGTGGTGGCCGCATGGCTGGAGGTGAGGAATTTGGAGACCGGATCGGTCAACCGCACATCCCGCATGCCGAGCAGCGGATAGTCGTTGTGCACCGCCGCCAGCATGGTCTCGCGCATGGCAGACTCGATGTAGCCACGGGCAAACAGGGCGGTCACCGACTCCAGCGAGCCCTGATCCGGGCCGTGATACTGCTCGTCAAAGACCGGACTCGGCTCTGCCATGCCGCTTTGCACCACCGCATCGGGATCCGGCTGCGGCACGACCACGGCAGGCTTGGGGGCAGCAGGCTTGGCAGCCACGGGGGCTTTGCGTGGCGCACTCTGGCTACAGGCACCCAGTGCCAGGGCGAGCGCGACACAGGCCAGCGCACGGGAATGAGACTGCATCTTCATGACTCTATGTCGCTCCTTTTACGATTCCTGAACTGGCTTCTCGGCCACCACCGGTTCGACCCGGGTAACCAGCAGCTGATCGATCTTGTAACTGTCGATATCCACCACTTCGAACTTGTAACCGGCATATTTGACCGAGTCGGTGCGCTTGGGGATCTTGCGCAGCATATACATGATGAAACCGGCGATGGTCTCGTAGTTCTGGTTTTCGGGGAACTCTTCGATATCGAAGGCGCGCATCACGTCTGAGATAGGGGTCACCCCGTCCACCAGCCAGGAGTTCTCGTCGCGCTGGACGATCTGCTCTTCCACCACGTGGGTCGCCCACTCGCCCATCACGGTACTCATCAGGTCGTTCATGGTGACAATCCCCACCACCAGCGCGTACTCGTTCATCACCACGGCAAAGTCGCCACGATGATTCTTGAAGTACTCCATCGCCTCATAGAGGTTGAGGGTGTCGGGGATG
The DNA here is from genome assembly GCF_027705265.1 of Aeromonas sp. QDB11. Taxonomy (NCBI): domain Bacteria; kingdom Pseudomonadati; phylum Pseudomonadota; class Gammaproteobacteria; order Aeromonadales; family Aeromonadaceae; genus Aeromonas; species Aeromonas sp. QDB11. Next base: position 8,739 of record NZ_JAPDBM010000050.1, read on the forward strand.
ATGATGACGTTCTGCACCAGATTGCCACCGATGAGATCGATGCTCTGGCCGCTGATGACGCGGATCAGCAGCTCTTTGGCATCGACGAAGCCCTTGATGCTGTCGAGGTTGTGGTCACAGACCAGAAACTTGTTGTGAGGGTGCTCGGCGATCTTCGCCTTGATGCTCTCTTCACTCTCTTGCAGGGTGAAGTAGATCAGGCTCTCGCGGGCCGTCATGGCGGAGGTAACGCCAAGGGACTGCAGCTCGAACACGTTCTCGATGAGCTGATGCTCCTCGCGCTGGATAACCCCCGCTTCGGCACCAGCATCCATCACCGCATAGATATCGTCGGAGGTGATCTCGTCGTTACGCACCGTGGAGACGCGCAACAGGCGGAACAGGGAGTTGGCCAACCCGTTGAAGACCCACACCAGCGGCATCAGCACGGTGACGAAGAAGAGCATGGGACGCACCACCACCACGGCAATCTGCTCGGGCATGGTCATGGCCAGACGCTTGGGCATCAGGTCGGCGATCAGGATAAACATGCCGGTGACGAACACGAAGGAGGCACCGGAGCTGATCTCGCCAAGCCAGGGGCCCTGATAGAACTGGGAGACAATCTCCTTGATGGCGGGGTTGAGGGCAGACTCACCCAGGATACCGCCCAGAATGGCGACCGTATTGAGGCCAATCTGCACCACGGTGAAAAAGTTACCCGGCTGGGCCTGCAGGGCCAGTACCTTTTCGGCCTGGCGATTGCCTTCATCCGCCATCACCTGCAACTTGATTTTGCGAGACGCGGCGAGAGAGATCTCGGAGAGGGAGAAAAACACACTGCCGCCTACCAGCAGCATTAAAAAGAACAAACTATCGGCAAAACTCATGATTAACCTATTGCTACACCCGCCTTAGCACAAGACGGCAAACTGGGCCCGGGAGACCGGACCGTGAGTCCATCCGGGACTCACACAGGGGACGTATTCTATCAGAAAACAGCCAGTTGGGGGCTTTATCTTACTCCGACCAGTTATGCAACAAAAAAGGCGCTTCACGCGCCTTTTTATTCACTTCCGGTCAGCCCTTGCCCAGCAGGGAGCCCAGATCGTCCGCCTTGGTGTGGCGCACGTCCTTGCCCTTGACGTAGTAGACGATGTACTCGCAGATGTGCTGGCAGCGATCGCCGACCCGCTCGATGGCGCGCGCCGCCCACAGCACGTTGAGCACCTGGGGGATGGTGCGGGGATCTTCCATCATGTAGGTCATCAGCTCGCGGATGATGGACTCGTACTCACGGTCTACCTTGTCATCTTCCTTGTAGACCGCCAGCGCTGCATCCAGATCCATGCGGGCGAAGGCGTCGAGCACATCGTGCAGCATCTTGATGGTACGACGGCCCATGTTCTCCAGCGACACCAGCGGCGGCTGCGGCTTGTTGGCGTTGTCGGTCAGCATGCGGGCGATCTTGTCCGCCACGTCGCCAATGCGCTCCAGATCGGTGATGGTCTTGATGATGGCCATTACCAGTCGCAGGTCGGAGGCAGTCGGCTGACGCTTGGCGATGATGCGGGTGCACTCCTCGTCGATCGCCACTTCCATGGCGTTGACCTTGTGGTCGTTGGCCACGATTTTGCGGGCCGCATCGAGATCCTGATCGTGGATCGCTGCGATGGCGTCGGTGAGCTGCTGCTCCACCAGACCGCCCATCACCAGCACCTGGTTGCGCACGCTCTCTAGCTCGGCATTGAACTGACCGGAGATGTGTTTATTGAGGTTCATATTGTCCATACAAATAATCCTTGATTGCTCCGATTATGCCTTAGCCGTTGAACCGACTGCCAATCTGTTTGCTGAGATTCATCCTCTCCTCTCCTTAGCCGTAACGACCGGTAATGTAATCTTCGGTCTTTTTCTTGGCCGGGGTGGTGAAAATGGTGTTGGTATCCGAGTACTCGATAAGCTCGCCCATATACATGAAGGCGGTCTGATCCGACACTCGCGCAGCCTGTTGCATGTTGTGGGTCACGATCACCACGGTGAACTGGCTCTTGAGCTCGTTGATCAGCTCCTCGATGGTGAGGGTGGAGATGGGGTCGAGCGCCGAGGTCGGTTCATCGAGCAGCAACACTTCCGGCTCGATGGCAATGGCACGGGCAATCACCAGACGCTGCTGCTGACCACCGGAGAGACCGAAGGCGTTGTCATGCAGACGATCCTTCACCTCGTCCCACAGGGCCGCACCGCGCAGGGAGCGCTCGGCGGCTTCATCCAGGGTACGGCGATCGTTGATCCCCTGCAGACGCAGGCCATAGACCACGTTTTCGTAAATGGACTTGGGGAAGGGGTTCGGGCGCTGGAACACCATGCCCACCTGACGGCGCAGGGCAGAAACATCGACGCTCTTGTCATAGATGTTATGGCCGTGCAGCTGGATTTCCCCCTCGATGCGGCAGATCTCCACCAGATCGTTCATCCGGTTGATGCAGCGCAGCAGGGTCGATTTACCACAGCCGGACGGACCGATAAAGGCGGTCACCTGCCCTTTGGGGATCTTCATGTTGACGTTGAACAGCGCCTGCTTGCTGCCGTAGTACAGGTTGAGATCCTTCACCTCCAGCGCGGTCTGCTCCGGGCTCAGGTTGAGCAGGTCCAGCGCGGTGTGCTGGGTGGACGTGGTCGTTACGTTGATCATCTGTTACCTCAAAATCAGTCTGGAGTAACCGGACTCTTGCCAGCGACTGCCATGATTGCTGCTGACAGATGGCGGCACTCTCCTAGCCGCACATCTGTTCTCTCGATCTTGTCTCAAGGACGCCGGATTAATGCTCCAGCGACCGGAATTTCTCGTGCAAGTGGCTACGAATACCGGTGATGTCCGTCAGGTTCATGCTGTTTATACCTTGTCTCAACATCAGTCTCGGCAGCCGTATTAATGTTCCAAAGAACGGAATTTTTCGCGCAAGTGGTTACGAATACCGATTGCGGTCAGGTTCAGACCCACGATCACCGTCACCAGCAGGAAGGAGGTGGCGTAGACCAGTGGGCGGGCCGCCTCGACGTTGGGACTCTGGAAGCCGACGTCATAGATGTGGAAGCCCAGGTGCATGAACTTGCGCTCCACATGCAGATACGGGAAGTTGCCATCCATCGGCAGGGTCGGTGCCAGTTTCACCACCCCCACCAGCATCAGCGGCGCCACTTCACCGGCGGCACGGGCAATCGCCAGAATAAGACCGGTCATGATGGCCGGGCTCGCCATCGGCAGCACGATGCGCCACAGGGTCTCGGCCTGGGTGGCGCCCAGTGCCAACGAGCCCTGACGGATGGTGCTCGGGATCCGCGCCAGCCCCTCTTCGGTGGAGACAATCACCACCGGCAGGGTCAGGATCGCCAGGGTCAGCGCCGACCAGATCACGCCGGGTGAGCCAAAGGTCGGGCTCGGTAGCGCTTCCGGGTAGAACAGCTGATCCAGCGAACCACCGAGCGTGTAGACGAAGAAGCCCAGACCAAACACGCCGTAAACGATGGAGGGCACACCCGCCAGATTGATCACCGCGATGCGGATGATCTTGGTCAGACTGTTCTTGCCCGCATACTCGTGCAGATAAACCGCCGCCACCACCCCCAGCGGGGTCACGATGATCGCCATCAGGAACACCATGAACACGGTGCCGAAGATGGCCGGGAATACCCCGCCCTCGGTGTTGGCTTCACGGGGATCGTCAGAGACGAACTTGCCGATCTGGTGGAACCAGTGGCCCACCTTGGCTAGCAGGCTCATGTCGTTGGGCCATACCACATCCAGCACCTTGGACATCGGCATGGTCACCAGCTCGCCACGCATATCCTTGACCGTGATGCTGTCTCTGTCCGCCTGTGCACGCAGGGAGAAGAGCTCTTTTTCCAGCACCTGATAGCGGTCGTTGAGGGCCTGACGCTCGCTGGCCAGTTCGGCTTTGAGCTGATCGGTCAGCTTGTCATCCAGCTCGGCCTTGCGCTCTTTCAGGCGCAGCCGCTCCAGTTGATAGTTGATGCTGCCGATGTCCCCTTTTTGCAGATCGTTGGCCTGTTCGGAGAGCGCATTGGCTCGCGCCAGCACCCGCTGCAGGGCAGGATGCAGATCCGAGGTGAGCTCGCGGCCATCCTCTTTCACCCCGACGATATAGCCATAGAAGTTGCCGTTAGTGGCACGCTCCACCATGGCCAGCTCGGCTGGCTGGCTCTGGGACTTGATGTCCGTCTCCAGCACCCAGCGAAAATCGAGGTCAACGAACTCGCGGTTGCCGGTCTTGACCAGATAGCGGGTCAGCAGCTCACGCTCTTCCCCTTCCAGCGGCAGACCTGCGGCGCGCAGTCGCTCCACCGGAACCTGCTCGCGATCGTTGATCTCGCCGATCAGCACGCTCTTGTTGCCGCTCGCGTCTTCCAGCTGCCACTCATAGATGGGGTGCGGCCAGAAGTAGACCAGACCACGCCAGCCGATCAGCAGCAGCAGACCCAGTACCGCCACCAGACTCAGGCTGACGGCACCGCCGGTCATCCAGATCCAGGGGGCCCCTGATTTAAACCACTTACCCATTGTCGATTCCTTGTCCATTACAGAGTCGCCCCTTACATCGAGCTGTATTTTTCACGCAACCGCTGACGGACAAACTCGGCCAGGGTGTTGAACATAAAGGTGAACACAAACAGGACGAAGGCGGCGAGGAACAGTACCCGATAGTGGGAGCTGCCCACTTCCGATTCCGGCATCTCCACCGCGATGTTGGCGGCGAGGGTACGCAGCCCCTGGAACATGGAGAAGTCCATGATGGGGGTGTTGCCGGTTGCCATCAGCACGATCATGGTCTCGCCCACGGCGCGGCCAAGGCCCATCATCACCGCCGAGAAGATGCCCGGGCTCGCGGTGAGGATCACCACCCGGCTCAGGGTCTGCCACGGGGTGGCCCCCAGCGCCAGCGAGCCCTGGGTCAGGTGCTTGGGCACCGAGAAGACCGCATCTTCGGCGATGGAGAAGATGGTGGGGATGACCGCAAAGCCCATGGCGATACCGACCACCAGCGAGTTGCGCTGGTCAAACTTGATGCCCATTTCGTGAGTCAGCCAGATGCGCGAATCGCCGTGCATAAAGGCATTCTCGATGAGCGGGCTCAGGGCGAAGGCACCCCAGCCAATCAGCAGCAGCACCGGGATCAGCAGGATGGCGTGCCACCCCTCCGGCAGCCAGGACTTGCCTCGCTCCGGCAGATAGTTCCAGATCAGCGCAGTCAGCAGCATCCCCATCGGCAGCAGCACCAGCAGCAGGATCACCCCGGGCAGCGCCCCCTCGATGATGGGTGCCAGCCACAGACCCGCCAGGAAACCCAGGATAACGGTCGGCAGCGCCGCCATGATCTCGACCGTCGGCTTGACGTATTTGCGCAGCCCCGCCGACATGAAGTAGGCGGTATAGATGGCACCGGCCACGCCGAGCGGTACAGCAAACACCATGGCGTAGAAAGAGGCTTTCAGCGTACCGAATACCAGCGGCACCAGACTCAGCTTGGCTTCAAAGTCGTTGCTGGCGGAGGTGGATTGCCACACATACTGGGGCTCCGGATACCCTTCGTACCACACCTGTTGCCAGAGGGCAGACCAGGTCACTTCGGGGTGTTCGTTCTCCACCGAGAACAGCTTGAAGGTGTTCCCTTGCTGCATCAGCAACAGATTGTGGCGGGGGGAGATGGCCAGGGCAGAGAGCTCACCCCCTTCCACCGTCTCGGTCAGCAGCTTGGTCTCGCCGGTGGCGTGGAAGAAGCTGATGATGCCGTCCTTGTCGGCACTGATGAAGCCTTTGCGAAAGTGCTCGGGAGTCAGCAGATCAACCGCGCCATCGCCCTTGAAGTCACGGATCTGGGTGAACTGGCGTTTGCCATCTTTTGCCACTTCGAACCACTGGGAGATGACGCCGTTGTCATTGCCGACCAGCAGCGAAGAGGCGCCGGAGAGCAGCTGAACCCGGGTCACGTTGGCATTGGAGGCATTGATCTCCAGCACGTTGCGCAGGGAGATCTCGCTCAGGTTGTGAATGTCATAGACGGAGAGGCGATTGCCCTCGCGCACGAACAGGATCCGCAGATTGGGGGTCAGTAACATCTGATCCACATGGCGCGGCAGGGAGGGAATAGTGTAGTTTTCACTGCTCCACTCAATCTCGCCGGAGAGGAAGTTCTCCTCACCGCTCATCACCGTCATCACGCCACGACCATCTTCGGTCACGGCGGCGGTCGCCATCTTGTCCTTGGTGGCTTCGAACACCATCAGCTGCAGCGCCTTCCCTTGCGGGTCGATCACCACCGGCTCTTCGCCGAAGGGATATTGCAGGCTGGGTTCAATCACCCGCACATCGTTGGGATAGGAGACCTTGAACGCCGGCTGGACCACCTGCGCCTTGCCATCGGCAAAACCGTAGGCGATCAGCCGCTGGCCTGGTGCCGGGGTCGCCACCGTGGTGATGTCACCAGCAACCTGGGCCTGACCCAGTGACTGGCCGACCTTGATCTTGTCATCTCCCTGCACCGCAAAGAAGTTGACCTGCCCTTTATCGCTGAAGCGATAGCCGATCTCGTTCTGCTCTTCCACGCCGAGCCAGGCGGTCTTCCCTGCGGCGGGCAGGGTAAACGAGGCGGTCGGCTCCATGGAGGCGCCATTGAAGATGGGTTTCACCACATAGAGCAGATAAAAGAAGATAAGCAACAGCGCCACCAGTACCAGGGCTCCGCCTGTGGTGACGCCATATTTGGCCAATTTATCCTTGATCCGGCGTTTTCTACTGCCCGCCATGACCAGGTTTAACGATTCCGATGACATGCAAGACCTCAATGTAAGCTAGGCTTCGCGGCATTATATGGCGGTTGCATGACAGTTTTGTTACATCGGAACCGCTTTAACAGCGGTTGTTAGCGGAAAAAAACGCGGGGATTATGTCGAAGGAAGGCGATCACAACACATTGTTTATAAAGTGATATTTATAAAGGCAATCAGCAAGGGCAGCCTGCGCTGCCCCCGATTGATTCAGGAAAGGGTATCGTTTGATTGTTGCAGCGCCTGTTTGGCTGCCTTTTTCTCGGCACGGCGGCGCTTGAAGAAGGCTGACAACTGGGCCGAGCAGGCATCAGCCAGCACGCCGCCGGTCAGCTCAACCCTGTGGTTGTGGCGCGGGTCCTGCAAAATTTCGAACACCGACCCTGCGGCACCGGTCTTGAGATCCCGGGCGCCGTAAACCACCCGCTTGACCCGGCTATGAATAAGCGCACCGGCACACATGCAGCAGGGCTCCAGCGTCACATAAAGGGTGGTGTCGAGCAGGCGGTAGTTCACCAGCTGCTTGCCCGCTGCACGGATCGCCATCACCTCGGCATGGGCACAGGCATCGTGTTCGCTGATGGAGCGGTTCCACCCCTCGCCCACCACCTGACCATCCAGCACCAGTACGGCACCGACCGGGATCTCGCCAATCCCTTCGGCCCGGGCGGCCAATGCCATGGCATGGCGCATCCACTGTTCGTCCTGCTCGGGCTGACTCGGAGCCTGACTCTGTGTCTCTGGGACCTCTGATGGTTTCACGCCCATCCCCTCTTTATATTGTTCAATTGTGCTGTTTGCATTCCCGCTATCCACACCTGTCAGATAATTCCATAGATAGCTGGCATGATACCTCGCGGTGACAGGGCGGCGATTATGCCAAATCTGCGCGTCAGACCCAAGCCACATCCCGACTGAGCAATAAAGAAGCAATCGGCATCTCTATGATAAAAAAGGAGTTGCACCCGTTTGGCCATGCTATTAGACTTCCACCCCGTCAGCCGAGTCTGACTCCGTCGGTGTGTAGCGCAGCCAGGTAGCGCATCTGCATGGGGTGTAGAGGGTCGGAGGTTCGAATCCTCTCACACCGACCATTTTCCCCGAGAATAGCCCAGTCAAACGACTGGGCTATTTTTTTGCCTCCGATTTATCCTCCTGACGCGGCCTGCCCATCAAGCGCAAAAAACACTCAGAACCACTTGAATCTTTTTGCCGAACTCTTTAAGATGCGCAACTTTCCGCCGGTAGACAAAACAGGGAGGTGGAAACACCAGTGAAGGGATCACTGTCCGGCTTGCGTTCAACACAGGACCAGGCATGAACCAGACCACAGATCTCACACCCGCCAATGCGCTTTATTCCGTTCCTCACGACACCCCTTGCCATACCGAAAACGAAGATGAACAGGTCGTCCAGCTCGATGTGAGCGATCTTGCCGAACCGGATGATGACTATTGAGCCCGGCCAGATGGCCGCTCAATCCCCGGCGCATCACCTGTTCAACGCCCTCCGTTTCCCGCCCTTGGCGAGAAATCAGCAAAAAACGACAAACTGCTAATTCCATCGAGGATGGCAGTATTATTGACTGAAGCTTCTCCCCCCTCCCTCCCCGGCATTCCCCCCGACAACTGATACAAACCTACGTTATTGCGCTTCACTTTCCATCACTGCAGCCGCTGGTGCCAACAGAGCCCACATCACTACCCCAAGTTTAAAACGCACGTTCACCAACCAGACCTAGCAATAGCAAAACCTTCATTGCCACATTCAAACGCACTTTATACAGCTGTTTTGGCAAAGCCTGGAGTTAGGTCGGGATTTGTTTTTGCATTTGTAATTTTATTACGTAATAAGTTACGAAATGAGAGGCGGGGTAACAGCCCAAATTAGCCGTTGTCCGATGGGAAAAAGCAGGAGCATAACCATCTGCGTAGAGCTTTTATACCAATCCAATAAAACAATAAAAAACATAAACTTAACCATAGAGGGGAAACAGGTGTTTAAAAAAAACTGTTGACGTAATCAACAATATTTCGCACCTTATCAATCGTGTTATCCCGCTGTTACGGGAAGTTTGCAAGAACAGGGATTCGACTTTAGTCGTAGTTAGTAAGTTCAAAATGTAATTCTCAAAGGAGTGAACCTTATGTCGGCACCGGCTCAGACCCACTGCAGCGCCCGCCTTCGCATCCAGGGCGAGATGCTGCCCGAATACGCGCAAATTCTGACGCCGGACGCGGTGGCGCTGGTCTCCGAACTGGTGGAACGTTTTGCTCCCCAAAGAGGGGAATTGCTGAAACAACGTGTGGCACGTCAAGCCCGTATCGATGGCGGCGAGCTGCCGGACTTCCTGCCGGAAACCGCCCACATCCGTGAAGGTGACTGGACCATTCGCGGCATTCCCGCCGACCTGCAAGACCGCCGTGTGGAGATCACCGGCCCGGTCGAGCGCAAGATGGTGATCAACGCCCTCAACGCCAACGTCAAGGTGTTCATGGCGGACTTCGAGGACTCACTGGCCCCCGCCTGGAATAAAGTAATCGAGGGTCAAATCAACCTGCGCGATGCGGTCAACGGCACCGTCTCCTACACCAGTCCGGAAGGAAAGGCTTACACCCTGAACCCCAATCCGGCCGTCCTCATCTGCCGGGTCCGTGGTCTGCACCTGCCGGAAAAACATGTCACCTTCGATGGCGAGCCCATCCCCGGCGGCCTGTTCGATTTTGCCCTCTATTTCCTGCACAACTATCAGGCGCTGCTGGCCAAAGGCTCGGGCCCCTACTTCTACGTGCCCAAGTTGCAGAGCCATCTGGAAGGGCGCTGGTGGAGCGAAGTGTTCGCCTGGACCGAGGACAAGTTCGGTCTGCCCCGCGGCACCATCAAGGCCACCGTGCTGATTGAAACTCTGCCAGCCGTATTCGAGATGGATGAGCTGCTCTATCAGATGAAGGATCACATCGTGGCGCTGAACTGCGGCCGCTGGGACTACATCTTTAGCTACATCAAGACCTTGAAGAACCATCCGGATCGGGTACTGCCCGACCGTCAGGTGGTGACCATGGACAAGCCGTTCCTCTCCGCCTATTCGCGGCTGCTGATCAAGACCTGTCACAAACGCGGTGCGCTGGCGATGGGGGGCATGGCCGCCTTTATTCCGGCCAAGGATGCCGCCGTCAACGAGCAGGTGTTTGCCAAGGTCAAAGCCGACAAGGAGCGCGAAGCCAACAACGGCCACGATGGTACCTGGGTCGCCCACCCCGGCCTCGCCGACACCGCCATGGCGGTATTCAACGCCACCATTCCTGCAGGCGCCAAGAACCAGATCGGCGTGCTGCGCGAGCAGGATGCCCCCATCACCGCCGCCGACCTGCTGGCCCCCTGTGAGGGCGAGCGCACCGAGGCGGGGATGCGCACCAATATCCGGGTCGCTCTGCAATATCTGGAAGCCTGGATCAACGGCAACGGCTGCGTGCCCATCTACGGTCTGATGGAAGATGCCGCCACCGCCGAGATCTCCCGCACCTCCATCTGGCAGTGGATCCGCCACGGCAAGAGCCTGTCGAACGGCAAGGTGGTGACCAAGGTGCTGTTCCGCCAGATGCTGGCCGAAGAGCAAGAAGTGGTCAAAGCCGAGGTAGGTACCGAGCGCTGGCAGGCTGGTCGCTTTGCCGAAGCAAGCGAACTGATGGAAGAGATCACCTGCGCCGATACCCTGATCGATTTTCTGACGCTGCCCGGTTACGAGCGGCTCTGAACTCCGGGCCTCCCCAGCGGAGCCCGCCAATAACAAGTCAATGGAAACGTGAAATCAATGAAAGAGGGAACTGATATGGCACTGACCCGTGAGCAACAGATCCAGGCTATCGAGAAAGACTGGGCGGAAAACCCCCGCTGGAAAGGGATCAAGCGCGGCTACAGCGCCGAAGATGTGGTGAACCTGCGCGGCAGCTTGCAGCCGGTGCACACCCTGGCCCAACGCGGCGCCGACAAGCTGTGGGAACTGATCCACGGCGACGCCAAAAAAGGCTACGTCAACTGCCTCGGCGCCCTGACCGGTGGTCAGGCAGTGCAGCAAGCCAAGGCGGGGATCGAAGCGATTTACCTCTCCGGCTGGCAGGTGGCGGCGGACAACAACCTGTCCTCCACCATGTATCCGGATCAGTCCCTCTACCCGGCCAACTCGGTGCCGTCCGTGGTGGATCGCATCAACAACTCCTTCGCCCGTGCCGACCAAATCCAGTGGGCCAACAAGGTTGGGCCGCAGGACGAAGGCTTTATCGACTACTTCCTGCCGATCGTAGCCGATGCGGAAGCCGGTTTCGGCGGCGTGCTGAACGCCTTCGAGCTGATGAAGGGGATGATTGAAGCGGGCGCCGCTGGCGTGCACTTCGAAGATCAGCTCGCTTCCGTCAAGAAGTGCGGCCACATGGGCGGCAAGGTGCTGGTACCGACTCAGGAAGCGGTGCAGAAGCTGGTTGCCGCCCGTCTGGCAGCTGATGTGTGCGGCACCACCACCCTGGTGATCGCCCGTACCGATGCCAACGCCGCTGACCTGCTGACCACCGATGCCGATCCTTACGATTCAGACTTCCTGACTGGCGAGCGCACTGCTGAAGGGTTCTACAAGGTACGTGCCGGTATCGATCAGGCCATCGCTCGCGGTCTGGCTTACGCCCCCTACGCCGACATGGTGTGGTGCGAAACCGCCAAACCGGATCTGGACGAAGCGCGTAAATTTGCCGAAGCGATCAAGGCCAAGTTCCCGGATCGCATCCTGGCCTACAACTGCTCCCCGAGCTTCAACTGGAAGAAGAATCTGGACGATGCCACCATCGCCCGCTTCCAGCAAGCGCTCTCCGACATGGGCTACAAGTACCAGTTCATTACCCTCGCGGGTATCCACAACATGTGGTTCCACATGTACGAGCTGGCCTACCAATACGCCCGTGGCGAGGGGATGAAGCACTACGTCGAGATGGTGCAGGAGCCGGAATTTGCCGCCGCCAGCCGTGGCTACACCTTCGTGGCACACCAGCAGGAGGTCGGTACCGGTTACTTCGACAAGGTGACCACCGTCATTCAGGGTGGCCAATCCTCGGTAACCGCGCTGACCGGATCCACCGAAGAAGATCAGTTCCACTGATAGGCAGAACTCTTTGAGAGAGTTCTTGAGATAGCAAAACCCCGGCTTGATGCCGGGGTTTCTTTTTATCTGCCATTCAAACGAAAGTCTGGCGCACAACCGGACACTGTTGAGAGGATCAGAGCTCGAGGATCTCTTTGACAAAGGGAATGGTCAACTTGCGCTTGGCGCGAAATGAGGCGTTGTCGAGCTGATTGAGAGTGGTGAGCAGGGTGCGCATATCGCGGGAGAGTCGGTTGAGCAGGAAGCGGCCCACATCGATGGGCAGTTTGAAGCCCCGCAGCTCGGCACGCAGCTGCAGGGCACTGAGCTTGCCTTCATCATCCAGCTCTTCGAGATGGAAACTGACACCCCAGTCGAGGCGCGAGGCGAGATCCGGCAGCTGCAGCCCCAGTTTGCGCGGTGCGCTGCAACCGGTGACCACCAGCGTCCCCTCGCCCTTCTCCTGCCAGCGGTTGTAGAAGTCGAACAGTGCCCGTTCCCACACGGCATTGCCGGCGATCGCCTCGAGGCTGTCGAGACAGACCAGCGGCAGGCTTTCGAGGGCATCGAGCATGCTGGGATCGAGCTGTTCAAACTGATCGAGGGAGAGATAGGCCGCAGCCGCATCGCGGGCGTTGACCTCGGCACAGGTGGCATGGAGCAGATGAGAGCGTCCGGATCCCTTGGCCCCCCAGAAATAGAGGAAAGGCGATCCCTGACCGATGGCCGCGTTCTTGAGGGCGGTGATCAGATGAGCATTGGTGCCGGGATAAAAACTGACGAAGGTTTCATCATCCGGTAGTTGTACGGCTAAAGACAGTTGGGCCGGTTGCTTCACTCGTTGGGCTTTGACTGTGACATTTGTGGCTAAGTGTATCATCGCAAAGGCAGATAGAGAACCGCCCGGACCAGCCGGGCGGTCTACAAAAGCCTTATAAAATCAGGGCTGCGACCATTGGTAACGCAAACCGCTGCCATTATCGTCAACCTTGTGCAAACGACTCTCGAGCTGCAGCGCCCGCACCAGCTCGGCCTGATCCCCTTGCAGGGTAAAGTTGAAGGTGACCTGATCCCCCTCCAGCTTGCCGATCGCCACCTTGCTGACGTTGGCCATCCCCTGCAGCATCTTCTGCACGGCGATCATGCTGTCCACTTCGGAAAGGCCATCCACCACCAGGGTCTGGCTGGTTGCCGGACCCGAAATGCGGGCACCGTAGTTTTTCACCAGCCAGGCCGCCAGGGTATCGGCAAACCCTTGCGCCACTTCGGCTTGGGTGCCGGTGCTATTGCCGCGAGTCAGCTCGGTTACCTCACCAGCCGCTTTAGGGCCGTAGAGTCCCCAGTCGATGCTCCACTTGTCCCCTTCCGGCGTCAGCTTGCCCAGCACCACCATCTCGGCGCCATAGCGCTGACTCGCCTGCAAAATCGGATCGGCAAACCGTCCCCAGACGTCGGTGGCACTGACCGCCATGTTGTCGTCGAGATCCATCAACGGAATGCTGATAGGTAGCCCCAGCGTCTGGGCCTGATCGCGCAAGGCTTGCGCCCAGCCATCGCTGGATTGATCCGCCAGCAGGCGACGCTCACCTTGATCCATCACCAGCCAGACTGCCATCTGGGGACGAGCCGGGCCGAGCAGAGCAAACTGGCTCTCGGAGACCAGGCTGTTGACCTTGTCACTCTTGAACTCGGCTTTCAGATACTTGACCGAATCCTGATCCTGATAGCCATAGCTTTTGACATAGTCGCTCGGGGCTGCCAGCGCCTTGACCACCACCGGCTGGGTGAGGATGTCGCGCTTGCCGGTCACCTTGATCAGCACCTGACCGAGTGCCTGCCCTTGAGCGGCCACCATGTCACCACTGGTCGGTGCCTTGCCCTGATAAAGGTCGGCCACCTGAGCGGCCGAGGCCATGAATGACAAGCCGCAGCAGAGGGCGGTCACAACACGTTTGAACATGAACAGAGTCTCGAAATGGGAGAGTGTGCTTATGGTAGCGGCAAGGCGCGCCCTGCGGCAAGGCTGGCACAAGCGGCCACAAACAGCAGAGCCGGCGATGCGCCGGCTCCGATCACCCCTTCCGCATGGGAAGCAGGTTAAGACATCAACTTACTTGGTACCGAAGATCTTGTCGCCTGCATCGCCCAGACCCGGCACGATGTAGCCTTTCTCGTTCAGCCCCTGGTCGACAGAAGCGCAGTAGAGCTCTACGTCAGGGTGAGCGGCTTCCAGCGCCTTGATCCCTTCCGGCGCGGCAACCAGTACCAGCACCTTGATGGATTGGCAGCCTTTCTTCTTGAGCAGATCGATGGTGGCGATCATGGAGCCGCCGGTAGCCAGCATCGGATCGATGACCAGCGCCAGACGCTCTTCGATGTTGCTGACGATCTTCTCGAAATAGGGAACCGGTTGCAGGGTCTCTTCATCGCGGTAGATACCGACCACGCTGACGCGGGCGCTCGGCATGTGCTCCAGCACGCCATCCATCATGCCAAGGCCGGCACGCAGGATAGGTACGACGGTTACCTTCTTGCCCTTGATCTGGTCAACTTCTACTGGCCCATTCCAGCCATCGATGGTAACCTTCTCGGTTTCGAAGTCAGAGGTCGCTTCATAGGTCAACAAACTGCCCACTTCTTTGGCCAGTTCACGGAAACGCTTGGTGCTGATATCGCCTTCACGCATCAGACCGATCTTGTGTTTGACCAGGGGGTGTTTGACTTCAACGACTTTCATTATTATCTCCTCTAACCTGCCGCAAAAAAATCGCGGAATCATACAACAAAAGCTGCCGCTTGTAGAGCATTTCCGCGCAAAAACGCGCAAACGATTTCCTTTCTGGTTTTTCACCGCCACTGTTAGAATACGCCCCGAATTTTACCCTCCACTTCTTTACATGACGGGGAATACGCGTGACTGACAAAACCTCACTGAGCTACAAGGATGCTGGCGTAGATATCGATGCCGGCAATGCACTGGTTGAACGTATCAAGGGCGTGTCAAAGCGCACTCGTCGTCCTGAAGTCCTTGGTGGTCTTGGCGGCTTTGGGGCCCTGTGTCAAATCCCTGCGGGCTACAAGGAGCCGGTACTGGTCTCCGGTACCGATGGTGTGGGCACCAAGCTGCGGCTGGCCATCGACCTGAAGAAGCACGACACCGTGGGCATCGATCTGGTGGCCATGTGCGTCAATGATCTGATCGTACAGGGCGCCGAGCCGCTGTTCTTCCTCGACTACTATGCGACCGGCAAGCTGGACGTGGACACCGCGGCCGCCGTGGTCACCGGGATCGGTGCAGGTTGCGAGCAGTCAGGCTGTGCTCTGGTCGGCGGCGAGACCGCCGAGATGCCGGGTATGTATGAAGGGGAAGACTACGACATCGCCGGTTTCTGCGTCGGTGTGGTAGAGAAGAGCGAAATTATCGACGGCAGCAAGGTCGGTGAAGGGGATGCATTGATCGCGCTGGCCGCCAGCGGCCCCCACTCCAACGGCTTCTCGCTGGTGCGCAAGATCCTGGAAGTCTCCAAGGCCGACGTACATCAGCCGCTGGGTGACACCACTCTGGCCAACGCCCTGCTGGAGCCGACCCGCATCTACGTCAAGCCGGTACTCAAGCTGATCAAAGAGTGCGAGATCCACGCCCTCTCCCACATCACCGGCGGCGGCTTCTGGGAGAACATCCCCCGCGTACTGCCCGCCAACACCCAGGCAGTGATCGATGAGCAGAGCTGGCAGTGGCCGGCAGTGTTCAGCTGGCTGCAGCAGGCTGGCAACGTCACCCGTCACGAGATGTATCGCACCTTCAACTGCGGTGTCGGCATGATCATCGCCCTGCCCGCCAACCAGCTGGAGAAGGCGCTGACCCTGCTCAAGGCACAAGGCGAGAACGCATGGCACATCGGCCACATCGCCAAGGCAGCCGACGGTGAGGAGCAGGTCGTCATTCAATGAATGACCGGATCAACAACCAAATGACCTCCCCTATGAAACGCATCCTGGTGCTGATCTCCGGCAGCGGCAGCAATCTGCAGGCGATCCTCGACCACTGCACCAGCGGCAAGATCGCCGGTGAGGTGGTCGGCGTCATCAGCAACAAGGCCGATGCCTATGGTCTGGTTCGCGCCAAAGAAGCAGGCGTGGCGACCTCCATTCTGGCCCAGCAGCAGTTCGCCAGCCGGGAGGAGTATGACGCCGCCCTGCTGGCGCTGATGGCAGACTATCAGCCAGATCTGGTGGTGCTGGCCGGATTTATGCGGATATTGAGCGGTGATCTGGTGCGCCATTTCGCCGGGCGGATGATCAATATCCACCCCTCCCTGCTGCCCAAGTATCAGGGCCTTCACACCCACCAGCGCGCTATCGATGCCGGTGACAGTGAACACGGCGCCAGTGTCCACTTCGTCACCGAAGAGTTGGACGGGGGCCCGGTGATCCTGCACGCCCGCGTGCCCATCTTCGAAGGGGATGATGCTGATGAGGTGGCGGCACGGGTACAGGCGCAGGAGCACAGCATCTATCCGCTGGTGGTACGCTGGTTCTGCGAAGGCCGGCTGCAGATGGTAGATGGTGCCGTGCAACTGGATGGCACCCTGCTGGGTCCCGCTGGTTACGCCTGCGAGTAACCGCTAACAACTGCATGTCAGATGCAACAAGGGAGGCTCAGGCCTCCCTTGTCATTTCTACCTATCTGCACGATGGCAGCGGTCAGGTCCGATTACGCGGCTAAGCGACCCTACACCGGATTGTCGATATCGATAAAGGTGACATCCAGCCCGTGCACGGTCGCCAGCCACTCCCCCAGCGCCTTGACGCCGTAACGCTCTGTGGCGTGATGGCCAGCGGCGTAGAAGTGCATCCCCATCTCGCGGGCGGTGTGGATGGTCTGCTCGGAAGCTTCGCCGGAGATAAAGGCATCGATACCCTGCTCTGCCGCCAAATTGATGTAGCTCTGGCCACCGCCGGTACACCAGGCCACGGAACGGATAAGCTCGGGGCCGGTATCGCCGCAATAGAGTGGTTCGCGGCCAAGGCGCTCGGCAATCAGCTTGGCAAAGTCGGCTCCGCTCATCGGCTGCTCCAGCTTGCCCACCATGGCGACACTCTTGCTGTTCCACGGCTCCAGACCCCGACGTACCTTGATATCCAGCAGCTTGGCAAGCTGGGCGTTGTTGCCCACCTCGGGATGGACGTCCAGCGGCAAATGGTAGGCAAACAGGTTGATATCATGGGTCAGCAGGGTCTTGAGCCGACGCTGCTTCATACCGGTGATCTGGGCCGGTTCACCGCTCCAGAAGTAGCCGTGATGGACCAGAATGGCATCGGCTTCGGCAGCCACCGCCGCGTCGATCAGCGCCTGACTGGCGGTGACACCGGTCACCACCTTGCAAATGCGCTCGCGCCCCTCCACTTGCAAGCCGTTGGGGCAGTAATCCTTGATGGCGTGAGGTTCGAGCAGATGGTTCAATACGGTTTCGAGTTTTCGATGAGAGATCATAAGGGTCCCTTATTAAGGCTCGGTCCCCTGCTTTACCAATAAAAACAGGGCCCAGGCTCAAAGCGCCAAGGGCCCCATGATAATCGAGCCGGGCCGCCAAGACCATGACAGCCCCCACACAGTGCGGTTTCCCTCCCGGCCTCAGGCGGGCAGGTCGATCCCCGCCTCCCGCATCTGGGCCAGCTTGTAGCGCAGAGTGCGCGGGCTGATGCCGAGCCGGTCGGCCACCGCCTTGCGGCTGCCGTTACAATCTTGCAGGGTATCGAGGATGATCTGATGCTCCTGCTGCTTGAGCTCGCTGCCGAGCCGGTCGCCGCCATAGCTGCGATCCACGCTGACAAACTCCATCTCCTGCTCGTCCAGCTCCTCCAGAATGAGGTGATCACAGTCAATGACCCCGTCGGGACTGAGGATCAGGGCGCGCTGTACCACGTTGTCCAGCTCCCGCACGTTGCCGGGCCAAGGATGGGCCAGCAGCCGCTCCCGCGAGGCGTCCGTCAACTGTGGTGTCGGCAACCCCTGCTGACTGGCATGAAGCGCCAGCAGGTGTTCCGCCAGCGGCAGAATGTCGCCGGGCCGCTCGCACAGGGCAGACCAGCGCAGCGGGAAGACGTTGAGGCGATAGTAGAGATCCTCGCGAAATAGGCCATCCTGCACCGCTTTTTTCAAATCCCGGTTACTGGTGGCGATGACCCGCACATCCAGCGGGATCATCTTGCGACTGCCGAGCCGCTCCACCTCTTTCTCCTGCAACACCCGCAGCAACTTGGCTTGCAGCCCCTGATCCATCTCGGTGATCTCGTCAAGCAGCAGGGTGCCCCCCTGCGCCTGCTCGAACTTGCCGGGGCAACCCTGCACTGCACCGGTGAAAGCCCCCTTCTCGTAGCCAAACAGGGTCGCCTCCAGCATGTTCTCCGGAATGGCGGCGCAGTTGATGGCGACGAAAGGCTGCTCGGCGCGGCTAGAGTTGTCGTGAATGTAACGGGCCAGCACCTCTTTACCGGTTCCGCTCGGGCCGGTCACCATCACGGTCGCTTCGCTTCTGGCCACCCGGGTCGCCAGCTGGAACAGCTCGGCGGTTTTGGGATCCCCGTAGACCACGGCTCGCTTCTCCACCTTCTGGGCGGGCACGTAGCGGCTGACCTGATTGAGCAGCACCTCCGGCGAAAACGGCTTGGCCAGATAGTCGATGGCCCCTTCGCGCATGGCACGCACCGCGCCATCGATGTTGGCGTAGGCGGTCATCAGCAGCACAGGGATCTGCGGATATTGCTGGCGGATGGTGGCCAGCAAGGTAAGACCGTCCATCCCCCCCATCTGGATATCGGAGATCACCATGTCAAATGGCTGACGGGAGAGGGCCAGCAGAGCCCGCTCGCCGCTGTCCGCTTCACGGCACTCATAGCCCCCCAGTAACAGGGTATCCACCAGCGCTTCGCGCAGGCCATTGTCATCTTCAACTACCAGAATCCTGGCCTGTGTCATGCTACACCTCCCACAGCCAACAGCTCTAGCTCATCGACATTAATCGCCAACGGCCAGCTGGCCCCGGCTAACAACCTGGATCCGATATGGGTCATGCTACACCTCCAAGCTGCACCGGTTGCTGATGCAGGGGGAACGACAGAGTAAAGCAGGTGCCTTCACCGGGAACCGAGGCCACACCGACCTCCCCCTGATGGGCACGCACTACAGATTGCACCACCGCCAGCCCCAGGCCAGTGCCCTGGGAGCGAGTGGTAAAGAAGGGTTCGAATACCTGACCGAGCTGATGGGAAGGGATCCCCTTGCCATTATCGATGACTCGCATCTCCACCCGGGCACCGCAGCGCACCGCGCTGACCAGCAGCGAGGTGGCCCCTGCCTGCTGGGCATTGGCAATCAGGTTGTTGATGGCCCCCGCCAGCGCACTGCTGTTGGCCAGCAGACAGAGATCGGGCTCCGGCGCCTCCATGTGCAGCTCGCAGCCCTGCTGCTGGCAGAAAGCCTCGGCACCAGCCTGCACTTCGGCCAGCAACCCTTGTACCGAGATGGGGGTGACCACCTGATTGTCGCCATTGCGGGCGAACAGCAGGATGTCGTTGATCTGCTTCTCCAGATCCTGCAACCGGGCCATCAGTTTTTGCTGAAACTGAGTGCGGGATTCCGGCTTGAGGGTGCGGTTGGCCAAATTGGCGGCATAGAGCATGGCGGCAGAGAGCGGCGTGCGGATCTGGTGGGCGAGCGAGGCCGCCATATTGCCCAGCGCCGACAGCCGCTTCATATGGTTGATGCGGTCTTGCAGCTTGCGGGTTTCGGTCAGGTCGTTGATAAAGACCAGCTGGCCGGGCTGATCCGGCAGCGGCTGGGTCGAGAGCTGCACCCGGCGCCCGTCACGCAGGGAGATTTCGTGGCCATCATCCTCGCGCGGCTCGAAGCAGCGGGCAATGATGTGGCGCCAGAGCTCCCCTTCCAGCGGCTCCCCCAGCAGGGAGATGGCCGCCGGATTCGCGCGGGTGACCACCCCGGCCCCATCAAGCAGCAACACCCCGGTGGGGAGCGCCTTGAAGATGGCATAGAGCTGGCTCACTTCGTGGGACTGGAGTGGCATGTCCTGCTGCTGGATTGTCATAAACCTGACCTCAAACTGGCTATTGGGTCAGGTTATTCAATTTCCATGCCACTAAATTATGTGAATTAAAACAATGAATTGCGTGCTAGCGTCAAGGCTTTGACCCTTAGACGTCCTTGCTCATCCCGTACTTTTTCATCTTCTCCACCAAAGTGGTACGGCGCATGCCGAGCAGATCGGCGGCGCGGGCCACCACCCCGTCCTGAGACTCCAGCGCCTGACGGATCAGTTCCACTTCGAGGTCGGCCAGCATCTCTTTGAGGTTGACCCCCTCCTCCGGCAACTGCATGGTGCGAGCCGAGGCGAGGGAGTGATCCAGCTCGGGCGGATCCTGAAACACCGCCGCCAGCGCATCCCGCTCATCCATCTCGGTCAGCCGCTCATCCCGCGGCTCGCTCGGCAGCAGACGATAACGGCTCGGCAGATCGGCCACATCGACGATCTGGTGCGGGTAGAGGATCAACAGCCGCTCCAGCAGGTTGGATAGCTCGCGTACGTTACCGGGCCAGGGGTACTGCATCAGTGACTCCAGCGCCCGCTGGGTCAGCCGGATAAAGCCGTGGTGCTGCTCGGCATGGCGATTGAGCAGCTCCTGCAGCAGCAGCGGGATGTCGTCGATGCGATCCCGCAGCGGCGGCGTCTCAATGGGGAAGACGTTGAGGCGGTAGTAGAGATCTTCGCGGAAACCCTGAGTGCGGATCATCGCCTCCAGATCCCGGTGGGTAGCCGCAATGATGCGCACATCGGCCTGAATGGGCTTGCCGCCACCGACCCGGTCGAACAGCCGCTCCTGCAATACCCGCAGCAATTTGACCTGCATCGGCATCGGCATATCGCCGATCTCGTCGAGAAACAGGGTGCCCCCCTGCGCCAGCTCGAACCGACCGCGACGGGCCGCGATGGCGCCGGTAAACGCCCCCTTCTCGTGACCAAACAGTTCGCTCTCCAGCAATTCGGCCGGAATGGCGCCGCAGTTGATGGGCACGAAGGGGCCACTGCTGCGGGAAGAGAGTTCGTGGATAGCGCGAGCCACCACCTCTTTACCGGTGCCGGACTCGCCGAGGATCAGCACGTTGGCGTCGGTCTCGGCCACCTGGCTGATGAGGCGGCGCACCTCCTGGATCCCCTTCCCCTTGCCCACCAGCAAGCGCAGCAGGGCCTGACCCTTGTCATGGGTCTGCTGACGGGGATGCAAGGAGACAAACGCCTGACAGAAGTGCAGATGACGGGTGAGGGATTCATAGGTAAAGGGCGAGAGCACGACCCCGATGAAGTTGCTGTTGGGCAGATCGGCCTCAACCAGCGAGAGGAATGGGGTGCGAGGGAAGGCAGCCAGCAGCTCTGACAAGGGACGGTCGATCAGTTCACCCACCAGCACCCCTTGCAGCGGACCGGAGGATTCGATAGCCACATCCAGATCGCCTTGCGCCACCTCTTGCCACGGGATCCCCATAAACGAGAGCACGGTTCCCAACTGTTGGCGCCGCTGCGCATCGGCATCAACAATCAACACGCCCATCTCCACCATATCCATTCCTCGCGATGTCCTGATCTAACTTATTGTTTTATTTGGTCATAAAACGCGGTTGGGCGACGTCATGACCGGCACAAAGTGCCAAAATTCCGACACATTGTCAAAAATTGTCGTATTCAGGCTAAGTGTATCGACAGAAACGGGAGATTAGATAAATTTTGCCGAGGAATTTTCTGCATGCAGCGCCGCCCATAAACGCCGCCCATCGCACAAAGAAAACTGCCCTCGTCAGAGGGCAGCATGCGACACGGTGAGGGGCACTCAGTGGTGGTTATGGTGGTGCGGCGCCGCGTAACGACACTCGGGAAAACGGCTGCAGGCCAGAAAGAGTCGACCGGCGTGGGGGCCTTTTTTCGCCTCCCGCTCCACCAGCGGCGCATCGCAGCGGGGACAGTGGTGTACCTCGCGCTCCTCGTCATCCTCCACGTCGGCGAACAGGCCATCGACCAGCTCACCCTCACTCTGTGGCATCTCCACCATCCCCCTGGAGTGGATGGCAGGCTCGTGGAACGACGCGGGCGAGATGGCCTCGGCATGGGCAGTACGGCCACGCATCCCGGCACCGACATCCACGCCGTCCAGCAGCAGAGGGTTGAACGTCGGCTCGCGACGCGCCCCGTGCGGCAGATCCTCTGCCAGCGGTTCGCTGGTTTTGACCAGCAGCGGCAGGATCTGTTCGCGCAGCTCTTCCACCAGATAGCTGGCACTTGCCGGGATCTGCAGCAACGGCAGACAGGCGCTGTCGCAGGCGGTTTTCAGAAAGAGATCCCGCGCCTTGCGCTTCTGGTGACGGTGAGAGCTGTCATCAAGCTCGATGGCACAGATAAAGGAGAGATCCGCGGGGTGGCAAAGCAGATAGTCGAAATGCTTGGCGCTGATCTTGTTGAAGTGCTGCTGCCATTTGCTTTTGCCGATCCCGGCCTGCGGCGTCAGCACATCGGCCACCCGCACTTTGGCAAAGACCCGGGCCTTGTCACCCACCGCCAGATCCAGCACCCCGAGGAACGATCGCTCGGCGGGACTGAACAGGGTCTCCTGCACATCATAGGGCAGGCGCTTTTGCTGTCTGCCTCTGCTCCAGAAGATCGCCAGCACAAGCAGCGCCAGCAACAGCAATCCCGATACGACAAGGGTATTCATGAGAGCACGATCCAGTTCACAACACGAAAGGGGAACCACTTTACCACAGCCGCCACGGCGCAAGGCAGCAGACAAGCGTATGGAAAGTGTAAAAGTCCCGTCTTTTTATCTATTTGCCCGCAGGCGGGGGTTCATATGACCAGCCACAGCAGGCACAATGGGGATCGAGCCAGAGTTCCAATTTCAAGGAGAGCAGGATGCAAAAGCAATTGGTGGTCACCGTGATCGGTGCAGACAAACCCGGGATCGTCGAGAGTCTGGCGGCCGTCATCAGCCGCGAGCAGGGCAACTGGCTGGGCAGTGCCATGAGCGAACTGGCGGGCCAGTTTGCCGGTATCCTCCATGTCTCCGTGCCCGATGAGCACTATCGCAGCCTGTGTGAAGCGCTGGCCCTGCTGCCGGGTCTGACCATCAGTTTTGCCGAAGGCACCCCCACCGCCGAACCGGCCCATCAGGTAATGATGACGGTGACCGGCAACGACCGTCCCGGTATCGTCCACGAAGTGGCCAGCATCCTGCGCCAGCTCGAGATCAACGTGGCCGATCTCACCACCGGCTGTGAACCGGCCCCCCACTCCGGCGCCCCGCTCTTCTATGCCCACGCGCTGGTTGCCCTGCCCGACGGGCTCGCCATGGATGACCTGATCACCGCGCTGGAGTCCCTCTCCGACGATCTGGTGGTCGACATCGACGAGGCGTTCAGCGAGCAGTAACCATCTTGTCATTTATTTGTCATATATTAACGCCATAACTGCCGCGCAGACGCGACCTGAAACAGAGGCACAACATGAGCACCGACAAGCTGTATGAAGAGAAAGAGCTGAGCTGGCTCTCATTCAATGAACGGGTGTTGCAAGAGGCAATGGACAAGACGGTGCCCCTCATCGAGCGGGTCCGTTTTCTGGGGATCTTCTCTTCCAACCAGGATGAGTTTTTCAAGGTGCGGGTGTCGGACGTCAAGCGCCGCATTCTGATCAACGAAGTACATGGCGGCGACGATGAAGCCAAGGTGCTGCTACGCGCCATCCAGCAGAAGGTGATGGCGCTTGGTGAGGCGTTCGACAACACCTACAAGGAGTTGTTGATTGCGCTGGCCCGCCACAACATCTTCCTGGTCAACGAGAACCAGCTTTCCGAGGCGATCCAGAAGTGGTTGCGGGTCTTCTTCAAGGAGAAGGTGCTGCGCCACATCATCCCGATCCTGCTCAACAAGGAGGTCAATCCGGTCAAGTTCCTCAAGGATGAGTACACCTATCTGGCCGTCGAGATGAAGAAGAACGGTCAGGTGATCCAGTACGCCCTGGTGGAAGTGCCGACCGATGACCTGCCCCGCTTCTTCCAGTTACCGCCGGAAGGCACCCGCCGCAAGAAGCAGATCATCATTCTGGATAACGTTATCCGCTTCTGTCTCGACGAGATTTTCAAGGGCTTCTTCGACTACGACGAGATTGCCGCCTATGCGGTGAAGCTGACCCGGGATGCCGAATACGGACTCTCCGACCAGCTGGACTTGAGTCTGCTGGACAAGATGAGTGACGGCTTGAAGCAGCGTCTCACCGCCATGCCGGTGCGCTTCGTCTACGAGCGGGAGATGCCCGCCGCCATGATAAGCTTCCTGAAACTCAAGCTGCAGATCAGCAGCTACGACGCCATCATGCCGGGCGGGCGCTACCACAACTTCAAGGATTTCATCGGCTTCCCCAACGTGGGCCGTGACTATCTGGAAAACCCCAAGCTGCCGGCGCTGGATTGCCGCGATTTTGACGGCTTCGTCAACGCCTTCGATGCCATCACCAAGCAGGATATTCTGCTCTACTACCCGTACCACAAGTTCCACCACTTCACCGAGCTGGTGCGCCAGGCGGCGTTCGATCCGGCGGTCAGCGCCATTCGCATCAACATCTACCGGGTCGCCAAGAAGTCGCGGATCATCCACTCCCTCATCGATGCCGCTAACAACGGCAAGAAGGTGACCGTGGTGGTCGAACTGCGCGCCCGTTTCGATGAAGCGGCCAACATCGACTGGGCCAACATCCTCACCGATGCCGGAGTCAAGGTGGTGTTCGGGGTGCCGAGCCTCAAGATCCACTCCAAGCTCTGCCTCATCACCCGCCACGAAAATGGCGAGCCGGTACGCTACGCCCATATCGGGACAGGCAACTTCAACGAAAAAACCGCCAAGATCTACACCGACTTCTCGCTGTTGACCCGCAATCCGGATATCACCGCCGAAGTAGAGGGAGTGTTCGAATACATCGAATATCCGTATCGGCGCTACAAGTTCAACCACCTGCTGGTCTCCCCCATCAACAGCCGCCGTCAGCTCTATCGTCTCATCGATAACGAGCTCTCCAACGCCAAGGCGGGTCAGCCGAGCGGCATCATCCTCAAGATCAACAATCTGGTGGACAAGGATCTCATCAACCGCCTCTATGCCGCCGGTCAGGCGGGGGTGCCAATCCAGATGATCATCCGTGGCATGTGCGCCCTGCGTCCCGGCGTACCGGGCCTCAGTGACAACATCAAGGTGATCAGCATCATCGACCGCTTCCTTGAACACCCGCGGGTGATGGTGTTCCACAACAAGGGCAACCCCCAGCTCTATATCTCCAGCGCCGACTGGATGAGCCGCAATATCGACGGCCGGATCGAGGTGGGTACGCCCATTTATGATGAGCGGCTCAAGCAGCGCATCATGGATATTCTCGAGCTACAACTGAGTGATACCTGCAAGGCGCGGGTGATCGATGCCGACCAGAAGAACGAATATGTGAAGCGGGGCAACCGCCGCAAGATCCGCTCTCAGGTGGCGATCTACGACTATCTCAAACGTATCGAGTCAAACAATGGACAATAGTCTCTATGCCGCCGTGGATCTCGGCTCCAACAGTTTTCACATGGTGATCGCCCACCTGAGCGAAGGACGTTTTCGCATCGTCGATCGCATCAAGGAGCGGGTGCGTCTGGCCGAGGGGATGGATGAGCAGAAACGCATGACCCCGGAGGCGATGGAGCGCGGCCTCGCCTGTCTGTCACTGTTTGCCGAGCGGCTCACCAATATCAAGCCGGACCAGATCCGCATCGCTGGCACCTACACATTGCGCCGCGCCAGCAATGCCCGCGAATTCGTCAGCGAAGCGGCCAAGGTGCTCAACCACCCCATCGAGATCATCAGCGGGCAGGAGGAGGCGCGCCTCATCTATCAGGGGGTCGCCCATACCCAGCACATCGAAGGTCAGGTGCTGGTAGTGGATATCGGCGGCGGCAGCACAGAGCTCATCATCGGCGAGGGGTTTGATCACAAGGCCCTCACCAGCCGCAAGATGGGGTGTGTCAGCTTTACCCAGAGCTTCTTTGCCAGCGGCAAGCTGAGCGAGAAAAACTTCAGCAATGCGGTGCTGGAGGCCCAGCACCAGCTTGCCCCCATCATCAACCAGTATCGCAAGCTGGGCTGGCAGAGCTGCCTTGGCAGCTCCGGCTCCATTCGTACCGTGCGCGATGTATTGCAGGGCGAGGGCTGGACCGATGGCAGCATCACCCTCGAGGGCTTGGAACATCTCAAGGCCGTCATGATCGAGCGCAAGCGGGTCGATAACCTCAAGCTGGCGGGGCTCACCGAAGAGCGCCAGGAGGTGTTTGCCGCCGCGGTCGCCATCCTGCTCGGACTGTTTACCTCACTGCCTATCGAGCGACTGGACTACTCTGACGGCGCCCTGCGTGAAGGGCTGCTCTACGAGTTCGAGGAGCGCTTGCAGCACCACGATATCCGCGAGCGCACCGCACAGGCGCTCGGCACCCACTACCGGATGGATCGCAAACAAGCCGCCCGGGTGGAACAGAGCGTATTGACCCTGTTCGATGCCTTGCAAGAGCCGTGGCAGATGGAAATAGAGCCCTATCGCGCCATCCTCGGCTGGGCAGCGCGGCTGCACGAAATTGGCCTTGCCATCAACTACAGCGGCATCCATCGTCACTCCGCCTACATCCTGCAACACACCGACCTGCCCGGCTTCAACCAGGACGATCAGGCCCTGCTGGCCGCGCTGGTACGCTTTCAGCGCAAGGGGCTCAAGCTCTCCGAGCTGCCGCCCCTACCCAACCATGACCTGCAGACGGTACTGCGCTGCATCCGTATTCTGCGCCTCGCGGTGGCCGCCCACCACAAGCGGCAGGACAACCTGCTGCCTGAGTGGAAAGTCGCAGTGCAAGGCGATCAGCTGGTCGTGACCCTGCCGATCGACTGGTGCGAGGATAACCGTCTCTTGATGCAGAATCTGGAGAAGGAGCATCGTTATTGCCAGGAGCAGGGCTGGCCACTGTTGTTCCAGCTCGGCTAAACCGGAAAGATAAATGCAAAAGGCAGCCCACTGGCTGCCTTTTGCATATCAATCTGCCCGTTACTGCAACTCGGGCAACAACCACTTGGCCATCTCGAAGTAGATGATAAGGCCGGTACCATCTACCAGCGTCGCGATGAACGGCGCAGAGACCACCGCCGGATCGATGCGGAAACGGCGCAGCACCATGGGAATAATGGACGCGACCGTGGCACTCCAGAGCACAATGGCGATGATGGTAAAGGTCACCACCATACCAATCTGGGGGCCTACCCCAAGGCTCCAGGCCCGGATCCAGGCCGCAACCGCAATGGCCGCAGAGATAAGCAGACCGGTGGAGAGCTCCTTTTTCAGCACGGTGCCGAGATTGCGCAGACTCACCTCTCCGACCGCCATAGCACGCAGGGCGGGATCGCACTTTGTTAATGAAATTTGAACAGGCAGATCGTCTGTGATCTAATCGCGTCTCCATGCAGG
>NZ_JAPDBM010000051.1:0-35590 GCF_027705265.1 Aeromonas sp. QDB11
TGCGCGTGACCTTAACGGGAGAATCGATGAGAAAACAGGGCGCCAACTTGACCGATGCCGATCAGGCGGAGTAAAAGGAAGACGCTATAAACGCGGGCAGAAAAAAAGTGATCGGCATGATGTTATTGGCTGATCGACATGATGTTATTAGCCAATTCTCGCTTCTGCGGTTTGCTGGTGAGTGGGGATGATATGGCGGGTTGGGGCTGCCCAGCCAGCTCAGGCCGACTCCCGCTTTTGCGGTTTGCTGGTGAGCGGTGATGATATGGCGGGTGGGGTGAGCTCGGGCTGCCCAGCCAACTCAGGCTGACTCCCGCTTTTGCAGATTGGGGGTGATGATATGGCGGTTGGGGGCTAGCTCGGGTTGCTGCATCCGGGTCAGCAGCCGCCTTGCCGCCTGACGGCCAATCTCCCGCGCCGGTGAGCTGACGAAGGTGAGGGCGGGGGAGGTGAGTTCGGCCTCCGCCACATCGTCAAAACCGAGCAGGGCCACCTGCTGGCCGATGTAGTTGTCCTTGCCCACGGTGCGGCCGCTCGCCTCGACGCCATAGATGGCGCCGAGCGCCACCTCGGGGTAGTGGCAGAGCACGGCGGTCACCTTGGGGTGCTGGTGCAGCAGCTGGGCGATGGTGTCGGCGGCGCTGCGCTGGGTGCGCTCGCACTCCAGTACCCACTCCGGTTTGAAGGGGAGGCCATATTGCAGCAGGCTGGCGCAGTAGCCGCCGATGCGCTCGGCGCGGGTGAGGGAGTCGGCCCGCCCGCCGACATAGGCGATATGGCGGTGGCCCTGCTCGATAAGGTAGGTGGTGGCCTGCTTGGCGGCGTGGGTGTTGTCGGGGCCGATAAAGTCCACGTCATCGCGATAGTAGGAGCGGGCGGCGCACACCACCGGCAGCTCGGAATCGAGCAGGGTCTCCAGCGTCTTGGCCGCCGCGCCGCGCACCGGATTGAAGATGATGCCCGCCACCCCCTGCCGTGACAGGGAGTGGATGCTCTGCTGCAGCCGCTCCGGGCTGTGGCCGCACTGGGTCAGAAACAGCAGATAGCCCTGCTGCTCCAGCACCTCGCTCACCCCGGCGGTCACCTCGGTATAGAAGGGGTCGGTGATGTCGCGCAGGATCAGCCCCACCAGATTGGATTG
Organism: Aeromonas sp. QDB11; assembly: GCF_027705265.1. NCBI lineage: Bacteria > Pseudomonadati > Pseudomonadota > Gammaproteobacteria > Aeromonadales > Aeromonadaceae > Aeromonas > Aeromonas sp. QDB11. The sequence continues at coordinate 1,142 of NZ_JAPDBM010000051.1, forward strand.
CTGGCTGCGCAGATTGGCGGCGGCGCTGTTGGGCACGTAGTCGAGCTCTTTTATCGCCTGCTGCACCCGCTCGGCGGTGGCCGGGGAGATGCGCCCCTTGCCGTTGAGCACCATGGAGACGGTGGTGACCGACACTCCCGCCCGCTGGGCGACATCGGTGATCTTGGTGGCTTTGGCAGAGAGGGATTTGGGCGACATAGGGCGAACGGACGATGGACAGTTGAGAGCGAGGCCCCAGCATACCTGCTTGGGTTGCCAAGTGAAACGTTACATCACCATCTGGCCGATCCGGCTCACAAATTTGGATCCTGCCGTCAGCCAGCCCCCTTATTCTGTGATCTTGTCGGCACTTGTAGTTTGATAAAACGATTTATCATCCAGCAAAACCTGATGCTGACCCGCGCCTTTGCTTCGAGATTGCTTCGAGATTGCGTCGAGATTGCCTCGAGCGGGGGAGGGCAGCCGCAGACATTGCTGTTTATTCACAAGGAGCCGTTTCATGGCCAAGCCTCAAGCCAAATCCACCATCTGGGAGTTCCTGCAGAGCCTCGGCAAGACCTTTATGTTGCCGGTCGCCCTGCTGGCCTTCTCGGGCATCCTGCTCGGTGTCGGCAGCTCGCTCACCAGCGATGCGGTCAAGCAGAGCATGCCCTTCCTCGACAACACCGTGCTGCAACTGCTGTTCCTCTGGATGACCAAGGTAGGGCTGGTGGCCTTTATCTACCTGCCGGTGATGTTTGCGGTGGCCATTCCGCTCGGGCTGGCGCGAGAAGAGAAGGGGGTCGCAGCCTTTGCCGGTTTCGTCGGCTATGCGGCGCTCAACCTCTCCATCAACTTCTACCTGACCGTGGCCAACGTCATCGGTGACGCGGCGGCGGAGAAGGCCTACGGGGTGAAATCGATCCTCGGCATCAGCTCCATCGACACCGGTATTCTGGGGGCCATCATCGTCGGGGTGATCGTCGCCAAACTGCACGCCCGTTTCTACACCTACAAGATGCCCGATGCGCTCGCCTTCTTCGGCGGTGCCCGCTTCGTGCCCATCATCACCGTGCTGGTGCTGGGGGTTGTCGGCTTGGTCGTGCCGTTCGCCTGGCCCTGGTTTGCCGCTGGCATCAACGGTATCGGGGCGCTGATCTCCCACGCAGGCCCCTTCGGCCCCTTCCTGTTTGGTACCGGTGAGCGTCTGCTGCTGCCGCTCGGTCTGCACCATATTCTGGTGGCGCTCATCCGCTTTACCGAAGCGGGCGGCACGTCACTGGTGTGCGGCAACGAGGTGAGTGGCGCGCTCAATATCTTCTACGCCGAGCTATCCTGCGCCGACACCAGCGGCTTCTCGGTCTCTGCCACTTCGTTCCTCTCGCAGGGCAAGATGCCTGCCTTCCTCGGCGGCCTGCCGGGGGCTGCGCTCGCCATGTATCACTGCGCTCGTCCGGAAAATCGCGGCAAGATCAAGGCGCTGCTGGTCTCCGGTGTGGTGGCCTGCGTCATCGGCGGTATCACCGAGCCGCTGGAGTTCCTGTTCCTGTTCGTGGCACCGGTGCTCTACGTCATTCACGCCATCCTGACGGGTCTCGGTTTTATGACCATGGGGCTGCTCGGCGTCACCATCGGCAACACCGACGGCAACCTGATCGATTTTCTGGTGTTCGGCGTGTTGCAAGGCACCGCCACCAAGTGGTATCTGGTGCCGGTCGCGGCTGCCATCTGGTTTGCCATCTACTACAGCGTGTTCCGCTTCGCCATCGTGCGCTTTAACCTCAAGACCCCGGGCCGCGAGATCGAGACCAGCGAAGCTGCGCAGCCCACGGGCAAGAAGGCAGGCAACAGCGGTTACAACGGTGAAATCATCCTTAACGCCCTGGGCGGCGCCGATAACATCCTGGCGCTCGATAACTGCATCACCCGCCTGCGGATGTCGGTGCAGGACATGAGCCGGGTCGATGACAAGATATTGAAGGCAAACGGCGCCATCGGGGTGATCAAGCTCGATGAGCACAACCTGCAGGTGGTGATCGGCCCGCAGGTGCATCTGGTGAAAAACCAGCTGCAGAGCCTGATGGGGGCCTGAACCGGCCAATAAGATCCGAACGGGGGGCGCAAGCCCCCCTTGTTTGCCTCTCCCAATATGTCTCCTGTTTATGGAGGGAGAAACTTCATGCACGATATTTATGACTTCGACCGCGTGGTCGACCGCCACGGCACCTACTGCACCCAGTGGGACTATGTAGCCGACCGTTTTGGCCATGCCGACCTGCTCCCCTTTACCATCTCCGATATGGATTTCGCGACCGCCCCCTGCATTCGCCAGACGTTGGCAACCCGCCTTGAACACGGGGTATTTGGCTACAGCCGCTGGAATCACGACGATTTCAAGGGCGCGGTGAGCGACTGGTTTACCAACCGCTACGGGGCGAGCCTCGACCCCGAGACGCTGGTCTACGGCCCCTCGGTCATCTATGTGATTGCCCAGCTGGTAAGCCTCTGGTCGGCACCGGGCGAAGGTGTGCTGGTCCATACCCCCGCCTACGATGCCTTCGGCAATATGCTGGCCGCCAACGACAGGGTGCTGTTGCCATGTCCGCTCAAAAAAGAGCAGGGCGGTTACCAGATCGACTGGCAATGTTTCGAGCAACAGGCAGCCCGCCCCGATTGCCGGATTTTGCTGCTCTGCAGCCCCCACAACCCTACCGGCCGGGTCTGGACGCGGGATGAACTCGGCCGGATGGCCGCTATCTGCCAGCGCCACGGGGTCAAGGTGATTTCGGATGACATCCATATGGATGTGAGCTTTGCCCGCTACCTGCCGTGGAGCGAAGTCGCGCCGGACGATCACTGGGCGCTGGTGAGCTCGGGCTCCAAATCCTTCAATATTCCCGCCCTTGGCGGCGCCTACGCCTTTATCGCCAACGCCGAGGCGCGGGCCGCCTATCTGCAGCGGCTCAAGGCGGCCCATGGCCTCTCATCGCCGCCGATTCTCGGAGTGCTGGCCCATATCAGCGCTTATCGGGACGGGGCTGCCTGGCTCGATGCCTTGAAACACTATCTGCACGGCAACCTCGCCCATGTGGCGGCGCGGCTCAACGCAGCCTTCCCCGCCATCGACTATCGGGTGCCCGAGGGGACCTATCTCGCCTGGATTGACTTGAGCGGCCTCGGCATCGACTCCACCGAACGGATGGATGCGCTGCAAACCTTGCTGGTGGAGAAATACCGGGTCGCCATCATGCGCGGCGACACCTACGGCCCGGAAGGCAACGGCTATATCCGCCTCAACGTCGGTTGCCCGCGCTCGAAAGTAGATCAGGGACTCGATGCCCTGATCGGCGCACTGGGGGAGCTGGTGTAGGGGCAAATCCATTCAACATGAGAAACCTAACGGGGCCATCAGTGATGGCCCCGTTTGGTGGGGAATATCAAACAAAACCGCCCCGGAGATCCGGGGCGGTTTTTTATTTAGCGATACCGAGATGAGCCGTGTGGGTGGGCAGGGGCTCAGCGATAGCGGCCACGTACCGAGCTGCTGGCACGGCCTGCCATCTTGATCAGGCTCTGGCGGGTGTGCAGGTGGCAAAGGGCCACGCCGAGGGCATCCGCCGCATCCGCCTGCGGGGTGGCGGAGAGTTTCAGCAGATGGGTCACCATATGCTGCACCTGCTCCTTGGCGGCGCCGCCGGTGCCGACCACTGCCTGCTTGATCTGAGTAGCGGAGTATTCGCTCACCGGCAGATAGGCGTTGACCGCGGCGACAATGGCGCTGCCACGGGCCTGCCCCAGTTTCAGGGCCGAGTCGGCGTTGCGGGCCATAAAGACCCGCTCGATGGCAAACTCGGTGGGTTTGAACTGGGTAATGATCTCGCATACCCCGTCATAGACCTGCTTGAGGCGCTCCGGCAGCTCGCCGCAATCGGTGCGGATGCAGCCAGAGCCCAAGTATTCGGCCTTGCCGCCCACGACCCGGATAACCCCGTATCCGGTGATCCGCGAACCCGGATCGATGCCCAAAATAATGCTCATGGGTGTTGATTGCTCTAAACGCGAGTGATGGCCGCCAAGATAGCAAACTGTGGCCCGTTTGGCTGTACGTCCTGGGTCAAGCGGGCAAAGATTGGCCAGCCTGCGTCAGGCGTGGTTACCCCTTGAACAGCGCTATGGTGTCGCCATCCTGAAGGCTGCCCGCGCCGCGCACCACCACCCGATCCCCCTGCTTGAGGGCGCCGCTCACCGCCACCTGCTGGCTGTCGCCAAACAGCACGGTGACCGGCACCCGATTCACCTTGAGCGCCTTGCCGCTTCGCGCCACCTGATAGACCACGCTGCCATCGGTGCCGAGCACCAGGGCATCCCGTGGCAGCAGCATGCTCTGCTGATCCCCCAGTGGCAGGGCAACCCGTACCGGCGAGCCGATGATGAAGGTGCCCGCTTCCGGTTTGAGGCGCAGCTCGATCAGCCTCGATTTGGGATCGGCGCTGGCAGCCCGCTGGTAATAGACGCCGTGACCGCTCAACTGCTCCCCCTCCACCCGCAGCCGGGTTTGCGGCGCCAGCTGCTGGGCCCAGAGGATGGGGGCTTGCAGGCGGATATCCGGCTGATCCGGGTTGACCAGCTCCAGCGCCTGCTCGCCCGCGTCCACATGCTCACCGGGCTGGATGAAGTGGTTGTTCACCACCCCATCGAACGGGGCATAGATGTGGCTGCGGCGCAGCTGTTCCTCAATCTGGTTCACCTGTATGGCGGCCAGCCGCTCGGCCAGCGCGGCCTGCTCCACATCATAACTGGCCTTGTCGTACTGGCTTTGGGAGGCGCTCTTTTGCTGGTGCAGCCGGGTGATCCGTTGGGATTCGGCGCGGGCGAAACGCAGGTTGCTCTGCCATTTCGCCTGCTCGGCGCGAGCCTGCTCCAGCGAGAGGCGCAGTGCCGCGCTGTCGAGGCGCAGCAGCTCGTCCCCTTTTTTGGCCCGGCTGCCAAATTCGGCGATCCACTCCACCCGGCCACTCACTTCGGCGCTGAGCGCCGCCTGCTGGCGGCTCGCCACCGTGCCGCTGACCCAGATATTGGCGGCCGCATCCCCTCGGGTCACATCCGCCAGTGTCACCATTTTGCCCTGATCGGCAAATACCGGTAGCGCGCAGCCCGCTATCAGCGCCGCGCCAGCCAACATTCGGGTAAATATATGTGTCATCGATGAGCTCCTTGCTCAGGCCCGCTGGCGCAGGGGTTGTGGGATTGCCACCTGCTCCCCGAGACGCAGGAAGGCAGGCAACAGGATCAGGGTAAACAGGGTGCTGCAGCTCATGCCGCCGACAATGACGGTGGCCAGCCCGCGGTAAATTTCGCTCCCCTCGCTCGGGCTCAGCATCAGCGGCAGCATGCCGAAGATGCTGGTGAGGCTGGTCATGGCGATGGGGCGCATCCGGCTTTGCAGGGCATCGGCCACCGCCAGCTGGCGGCTCATGCCGTCCCGCTCGGCGGTGCGGGTCTGGTGCACCAGCAGGATGGCGTTGTTGACTACCAGCCCCAGCAGGATGACAAAGCCGATGATGGTGAGCAGATCCATCGGCAGCGGCACCAGCAGCCCGCTCAGTTGCAGCGCCAGCACGCCGCCAACCGAGGCAAGGGGCAAGGTGAGCAGCACCAGCAGCGCATCCTTGAGGGAGGCAAACACCCCCCACAGCAGCACCAGCAGGATCACCACGGCGAACAGGAAGATGGTCCCCAGATTGTCGAGCGCCTGTTGCAGGCTGTCGGCGTTGCCTGCGATCTGCAGCTCGCCACCGGCGGGTAGCAGGGGCCGGATGGCAGCAAAACTGCGGTTTTTCAGGGTGTCGATCACCTGCTCCATGGTCATGCCCGCTGGGGGGGCTATCTGCAGGATGATGCTGCGCCGCCCATCGGCCCGGAAAATGCTGGCCGGGCCCATGTCGTGCTCCACCCGCAATAGCTCGCCAAGGGGGACGATGCGCCCGGAGGGGGTGGCCAGCGGCACTGCCTTCAGTTCGTCCGGATTGGCGGAGCTCTGCCCCATCAGCATGATGTCGAGCCGATCCTCGCCATCGAAATACTCGCCTACCCGCAAGCCGTCGCCAAAGGTCTGGATGATGGTGGGCAGGGGCGTGCGATCCCAACCCACTTCGGCGAGACGCCGATCTTGCGGCACCAGTTTGAGCTCGGGGGCGGTGAAGTCGAGACTCGGCTCGGGCCGGATCTGTACTCCCGGCAGGTCCTTGCTGAGGATCCCCATGCTGGCCCGCGCTGCCTGATAGAGCTCGGGCAGGTTGCCCCCCTGCAACAGCAGGGAGACGCCGTTCTCGCTGTCAAAGCCGCCAAACAGCGACCCCTGACCGCCGAACACCCGGGTGTCGGGAATGCCTACCAGCAGCTGTTTCATCAACAGGCTCTCCAGCTCCCTGATGCGGGTCTCGTCCTTGGGGCGCACGCCAATCTGGGCGCCCCCCGGGTAGCGCAAGATGTAGTAGTTCTTGAGAGCAGGCTCTTTCTCCCCCTTCATGTAGGGGGCGAGGCGGGCGATCAGGGTATCGAGCACCTCTTCGCGCTGGGCCTTGAGGTTGACCCCGGGGGTGAAGTTCATCCAGACATCCACCGCGTCCCGTTTGACGTCCGGCAGATAATCCATCTTGGGCAGCAGCGCCCAGGTGGCCAGTGCCGGCAGGCTCATCATCAGGGTGATGACCGTCCAGCGCTGGCATGAGGTCGAGGTCCAGCGGATCACGTGACGAGTAGTGCGCTGCCACAGCGACGCATAGGGATCGGTCAGCGTTTCATGTCCCATCCAGCGCGCCGCCACCGCAGGCAGCACGGTGACGGCGACCAGCATGGAGACTGTCACGGCGCAGGCGATGGTCAGCGCCAGATCGGCAAACAGCTGACCTTCCACATCATTGAGCAGCAGCACCGGCAGGAAGATGGCAACCGTGGTGAGGGTGGAGGCCACCAGCGCCGTCCACACCTGACGGGTGCCTTCGAGCGCCGCGTCCGCCTTGCTCAAATCCCCCCGCTCGTGGCGCCGGTAGATGCTCTCCAGTACCACGATGGCGGCATCGAGCACCATGCCGACGGCAAAGGCGATGCCCGCCAGCGAGATGATGTTAAGGGTGCGATCCATCACCTTGAGTAGGCAGAAGGTGAGCATGATGCTGATGGGGATGGCGAGGGCAATCATCAGGGTCGCCTTGAGCTGGCGCAGGAAGAGCCAGAGGATGGCGCAGGAGAGCAGCACCCCGAGCCCCAGGTTGGCGGTGACCATGCTGACGGCGCGATTGATGTAGAGGGAGGCATCGAACGACTGCTCCATGTGCAGCCCGACCGGCTCCAGCACCTCGCGGTTTAGCTCGTTCACCCGGGCCTTGATCGCCTCAAGGGAAGCCAGGGCATTGGCGCCGCTCTCCTTGAAGATCTGGGCGGCGATGGCGGTATTGCCGTTCTGGATCCGCAGCACCGGGTTCTCTTCCCGTGCTACCCTTACTTCCGCTACATCCCGCAGATAGATGGGCAGGCCATCGCGCCAGTCCACCACCTTGTCCCCCAGCGTCTCGACATCGTAGCGACCGGCGAAGCGCAGCTTGTACTCCCAGCGACCGATGTCGAGGGTACCGGCCGACACGTCCCAGCCAGTGGTGGCGCGGCTGGCCAGCACCGGGATCTCGACCCCCAGCTCGGCGGCGCGATAGGGGTCGAAACGGATCTGGATCTGGCGCTCGTTGATCCCCTCGATCGTGACCGTCGAGACCCCTTCGATGCGTTCCAGCTCGGGTTTGACCCGCGCCTCGATCAGCGCCTGATGATCATCGATCACCCCTTTGGCGCCGGGCAGCTGCTGGATGAAGAAGAAGGTGAGGGTATCGTTGCTGCTGTAGTTGTTGACGTAGGGGCCGCCGATCTTGTCCGGCAATCCCGAGACCCGGTTCAGTCGCGAAATCACATCGAGTTGGGCCCGTTGCATGTCGGTGCCGAGGGCAAACTCCATGTCGATTTCGGTAAAGCCGGGATAGCTGTTGCTGACAAGGCTCTTGAGCCCCTGAACCCCCTGCATCTCCTGCTCGATGGGGTCGGTGATCTCCGACTCCATCTCTTGGGGCGAGGCTGAGCGCCAGCTCACCGAGATGTTGAGGTGTGGACGGTCGATGTCGGGGAACAGCTGGATCGGCAGTCCCCGGATGCTGAGCAGGCCCAGCAGGAAAATCAGCACGATCGAGACCGCCACCCAGATGGGGCGCTCGATCGCCGTTTTGGCGAGGTTCATTCACTCTTCCTGAGTTGTTGTTATCGGCCATTCCGCTGGCCTTGCTTCCAAAGCCCCTGCAACAGGGACTCAAGCATTTAACTGGAATTCTCCCGGCTTGTAAATGCATGGTTAACAAACAAAAAAACCGGCCACGAGGGCCGGTTTGGTGCAGGTTTGCCAGGGGATCAGGCCGCGTGCTCGACCTTGTTTGGCTGCTTGTTTGGTTGCTGGGAGAAGCCTTCCAGCTCGCCTGGGGCGAAGTTGTCTACCTGGATCGCTTCGTAGCGTAGGGCATCGGCGGCCAGCAGTTTGTCCGCTTCGTCCTTGCTCAGGATGGAACCGGCCAGCGCAGCGGCAACCAGCTCCGGCAGCGCCAGTTTGCGGGGCAGTTTGCCCTCTTTCTGGGCCTGTACCAGCTTCTTCTCGTAGGGCTGAACGGCGACCATGGCCTGGAAGGCACGCTCCATCAGACCGACCGGATCCGCCTCGTCTTTGCCCACATAACAGAGGGCGGTCAGACGGTCGCGGAACTCGCCCGGTTTCATCATGGCCAGACAGATGGCATGGCAGCGATCGTCGGCCGGCATCTTGTAACCGACGCCAAACGGGAACACCACGCGCTTGAGTACGGCCCCCACCACCTTGTTCGGGAAGTTCTGGAAGAAGCCTTCGAACGCCTTGCCAATCAGATAGAGGTTGCGCTCCACCGCGTACTGCACGAACGGCAGATCGGAGACCATACGGCCCTGATCCTCGTAATGCTTGAGGGTGGCGGAGGCCAGATAGAGGTGGCTCAGCACGTCACCCAGACGGGCGGAGATCATCTCCTTGCGCTTGAGATCGCCACCCAGCATCAGCATGGAGACGTCTGCGCACAGGGCCAGCCCTTTACTCATGCGGGAGAGCTGCTTGTAGTAGCGGGCGGTTTCACCGGCTACCGGCGCGTTGTTGAACTGACCCAGGGTCAGCCCCTGGAACAGGGAACCGAAGAAGTTGCCGGCACCGAAGGCGATGTGTTTCATCAGCAGGGCGTCAAACTTCTCGAGACCGCGTTCCACGTCGGTGTCGGCGGCCGCTTCCAGCTCGGCAAAGACGTACGGGTGGCAGCGAGTGGCACCCTGCCCGAAGATCATCAGGTTACGGGTCAGGATGTTGGCCCCTTCCACCGTGATGGCGACTGGAATGCCCATGTAGGCGTAGCCGGTGTAGTTTTTCGGGCCCAGCTGGATGGCACGACCGGCGTGGATGTCCATGGAGTCATCCATGATCTGGCGCGCCATTTCGGTCATGTGGTACTTGGAAATCGCGGTGACGATGGCTGGTGCCTGACCCAAGTCCAGGGAACCTGCGGTCATACGACGGGCCCCTTCCAGCTGATAGGTGAGGCCGCCGATGCGAGCCAGCGCTTCCTGCACCCCTTCAAACTTGCCGATGGACATGCCGAACTGCTTGCGCACATAGGAGTAGGCGCCCACGGTGCGGCTCGCCATGTGACCACAGGCGGTGCCAAGGGCAGGCAGCGAGATGCCGCGACCGGCGGAGAGGCACTCCACCAGCATGCGCCAGCCGCGACCGGCGTAATCCGGGCCACCGATGATCCAGTCGAGCGGAATGAACACATCCTTGCCGAAAGTCGGGCCGTTCAGGAACGCCAGACCCATGGGGTAGTGGCGATCGCCAACACGCACGCCGGGGTGGCTGGTGGGGATGAGGGCGCAGGTGATGCCGAGCTCTTCCTTGTCACCCAGCAGTTTTTCCGGGTCATACAGCTTGAACGCCAGCCCCAGCACGGTGGCGCGCGGCGCCAGGGTGATGTAGCGCTTGTTCCAGTTGAGGCGAATACCCAGCACCTCTTCACCCTTGTGCATCCCCTTGCAGACGATCCCCTTGTCAGGGATGGCGCCCGCATCGGAGCCCGCTTCCGGCCCGGTCAGGGCGAAGCAGGGCACCTCTTTGCCATTGGCCAGCCCCGGCAGCCAGAAATCTTTCTGGGCCTGGGTGCCGTAGTGCATCAGCAGCTCGCCCGGGCCGAGGGAGTTGGGCACCATGACGGTGACCGCCACGCTCAGGCTCTTGGTGGCAATGCGGGTGACGATGGTGGAGTTGGCAATCGCCGAGAACTCGCGGCCGCCGTAGGACTTCGGGATGATCAGGGAGAAGAAGCCTTCCTTCTTCAGATAGTCCCACACCGGCTCCGGCAGGTCTTTGGTTTCGTTGACGATCTTGAAGTCATCAACCATGGCGAGCAGGGTTTCGACCTGATTGTCGATAAAGGCCTGCTCTTCGGCGCTCAGTTCGGCCTTGCCGTAACCGTGCAGTTTTTTCCAGTCGGGGTTGCCGCGAAACAACTCGCCATCCCACCAGACGGAGCCGGCTTCCATGGCCTCCCGCTCGGTAGCTGACAAGGGCGGCAGTATCTTTTTGAAGATGCCGAACACCGGACGGGTTACCACCTTTTTACGGATGGAGGGCACGCCGAGCACAACGGCTATCGCCAGCACCAGCAGGACAAGCAATGTGATCATACCGAAGTTCCTTCTATTTCACTGTTTCCGTTGATTTATTGTTGGTTGTTACACGGCCAGGGAGAGCCTGGTCGACTCCACGGGCGCCCCGACTCCGGACGCCAGATAAGGAATAACGTTGCGCACCAGCCCTTCCACATCGAGCTGCTGGCCAAAGTCGGCCAGGGCGATGTCGCGTAGCGCATCGGCGGATGCCATGGTGAAGACGACGGTGCCCAGGGTGAAGTGCAGGCGCCAGAAGAGATCCGCTGGTGACAAGGCCGGATTGGCCTTGGAGATCGCCTGGGTGATCCGCATCAGAATGGGGCCGTAGTGGGCGGTGATAAAGCGGCGCAGGTGGCCCTGGCTGTCGATATAGCCGCGCCCCAGCAGCTGCATGAAGATGGCCGGGCCGTTGGCCCGCACTGCCGAGAGTTTCATCAGCGGTTCGACAAAGCTTTCAAACAGTTGCAGCAGGGTCAGCTGCTCCTGCTCCATCAGCACCCGCAGGCGGGCATCGAGATCGGGCATAAACAGGCTCAGGTAACGGTCGAGTACCGCCTGGATCAGCTCCTTCTTGGAGCCGAAGTGATAGTTCACAGACGCCAGATTGACGTCGGCCTCGCTGGTGATCAGACGCAAAGAGGTATCGGCGAATCCCCGCTCGGCAAACAGCACTTCAGCGGCATCGAGAATACGGTTTTTGGTATCGATTTTACTCACTGGACACCTCACTTAAACGAATGTTTAAAAAGTACGTTTCATAACGTGAAGTGTCAAGAGAATGTGAATGAGTGTTAGCGGAATGTTTTTCGATGAAAAAAGCAAAGTGGGCGGAACTTAGTCAAAAAGCAGGACTCTATATCTATGCCACTGCAATTAAACATTAAGTCTCGCCCAACCTGCACCATGCTAGTTGGGCCTTTTTTTTGCGCGTTTGTTACCGGTTTGCGGTTTGCAGGCAAAAAAAACCGCCGCAGGGCGCGACGGTGGGGAAAGTGAGTTCGCGTCATCCTGACGGCAAACTGTCGATGCGAGTTCAGGCATGTATCGACGGGGGCAGTATGCCAGCCAGAGCCCCTCAGACTATGTCAGCTTCGCGGTATTTTGTGACAAAGTGTGGCAAGCACTGGCGTGGCCCAAGCTGCCGCTCTTTGTTATGCTGCCCCTTCAAAATATGAGGGGAGAGAAGATGAAGTACCCGGTCGATACCCACACTCACACCATTGCCAGCACCCACGCTTACAGCACCATCCACGACTATCTGCCGATAGCCAGGGCCAAGGGGATCAAGCTGTTTGCCACCACGGATCACGGCCCCGAGATGGCCGATGCCCCTCATGTCTGGCACTTTGCCAACTTGCCAATACTGCCAAGGGTGGTGGATGGAGTGGGGATCCTGCGGGGTATCGAGGCCAACATCAAAAACCTGGAGGGGGAGATCGACTTCCCCGAGCGCTATGAGTCGCGCCTCGACATGATCATGGCGGGCTTTCATGAGCAGGTATTCCCTCCCTGCGATCAGGCAACCCACACCCAGGCGATGATCAACGCCATCAAGAGCGGCCGGGTCGATATGATCAGCCACCCGGGTAACCCCGCATTTCCCATCGACATTCAGGCGGTGGTCAAGGCGGCGGCCGACTATCGGGTGGCGCTGGAGATCAACAACTCCTCTTTCATTCATTCGCGCCCGGGCAGTGAAGGCAACTGCCGCGCTATCGTCGAAGCTGCGCGAGATCTGGGGACCTATCTCACTTTCGGCTCCGACTCCCACGTCGCCTTCAGCCTCGGCGATTTTGACCACTGTCACCGTCTGGTGACCGAAGCGGGCTTCCCGCTGGAGCGGATCCTGGTGCGCTCCCCCCGCGCCCTGCTCGATTTCCTCGAAAGCCGCGGCCGCGCCCACATCCCCGAGTTCGTCGATCTCTAAGACTGCTAACACCATGAGCCAACTCATAAAATCGAGTTGGCTCGATTGACACGCCGGCCATTTTTCATGAATCTGGATGGCAACAAGCCGGTATAGCTCAGTTGGTAGAGCAGCGCATTCGTAATGCGAAGGTCGTAGGTTCGACTCCTATTACCGGCACCAATAAATCAATCACTTACATTAAAAATCATCTACTTACATCAGTGCTTTAAGTTCAATGTAACTGATTGTGTAAGTAATTTTTTTCAACGTAGGTCAACACAACTTGCCAGAGATTTGTGAGCTTTTGGGCAAAGTCGGGGGGTTTACTTACTTTGCTAGAGCTCCACTGCGAGGCTCGTTTTCCTCTCAGAATTGTTGACTCATTCGAGTCACGCCATCCTACTCTTGCAATGACATTCCCAGGCCGTGTAGTTAGTTTAGATCTTGAACTCCCCCTCACGAGCAAGCGCGACTTAAGCAAAATGTTCTGGTCAGTTCCATCTGCCAAACCCGCTATTCCCGCTACTGGTAGCGAAATTAGCAACTTTGCCGCGTCCTTAAATTTTTTTTTAGCTGTTTTGGTTTGTTATCCTCTGCCACTATAGAGACCCATATGAAGCTCATTATCGAGCTGGAGTCTTGAACCGGCAGGACCCTCTTGAGCCCAACAATGAACGAGTTGCTCAAGCTCCCGGTTTAGAGTAACGCCACATATCGGCGTACACGGGGACAACGAATCAGCACACGCATTCCAAAGCTGTTTGAAACAACAAGAAGACCAGCGAATGAACGTCAACCGATCCTGAACCAACTGTCCTCCCTCTGATACCTAATAAATCATACCAATTTATAGGTATATGTTATCTCAATGAACTTATCCAAGGGACTGCTTCGCGCAGTCCCTTTTTCATTGGAGATATCCCTATGGCACATTTAATCGACACCATGGCCTACACCGGCCAAACACCCTGGCACGGCCTCGGCAATATCCTGCCCCCACAACAATCTCTGGATATCTGGCTGCAAGCTGCCGGGATGGCTTGGACCATAGAGCAGAGCGAGGTGATGTTCAACGTCGCCTCCGATGCGCTGCATATCAGGCCCTATACCGACAGCAAGGTGCTCTACCGCTCAGATACGCTCGAACCGCTCTCGGTGGTCTCCCAGCGCTACAAGGTGGTACAGCCGCACGAGGTGCTGCATTTCTATCAGGATTTGGTCGAGGCAGGCGGCTTCGAGCTGGAGACCGCCGGTTCACTCAAGGGCGGCCGCAAGCTGTGGGCCTTGGCCAAAACAGGTCAGGACATGCGTCTCAAGGGTGGGGATGTGGTCAAATCCTACCTACTGCTGGCCACCAGCTGCGATGGCACCCTCTGCACCACTGCACAGTTCACCTCCCTGCGGGTGGTCTGCAACAACACCCTCCAAATGGCGCTGCGGGATAGCACCGGCGCTATCAAGGTCCCACATTCCACTCAGTTCGATGCTGCTGCGGTGAAAGAGGCGCTGTGGCTAGGGCTTTCCCACTGGGACGAGTTCAAGGCGCAAACCAAAGCCTTGACCCAGCGTCCGGTCGCTCCTGAAGAGGCGTTGCGCTTCTTCAGCGATCTGCTGGCCCAACCGCTGGACGCCGATAACCAGATCATCCTTACCCGACCCGTCCAACAGCTCCACGAACTCTATCAAGGCGCGGGCATGGGCTCGGATCTCGCCAGTTCCCGCAATTCCGCCTGGGGACTGGTCAATGCGGTCACCGAATACGTGGATCACCATCGCCGTGCCCGTAGTCAGGATTATCGCCTCGATTCTGCCTGGTTCGGCCAAGGATCCCAACTCAAGTCCAGAGCCCTCAATCAAGCACTCACCCTGCTGCAATAACTCACCTCCCTCTTCATATCCCGACATACCACCCCAACCCGGCCATTAGGCCGGGCGGGGGGACTTATGCCGTCAACAAGGAGCCTCTATGAAAGCAAAAACCAAATATGGCCAAGCCCGGCGACTGGCCTCTACCACTGAGCTGACCCGCGAGCAGTGGCTGGATATTCGCCAGCTGGGGATCGGCTCTTCCGATGCCGCCGTGGCGGTCGGCCTCTCCCCCTACAAATCTCAGCTGACCCTGTGGCTGGAGAAAACTGCGCGCAAGGCACCAGAGGATATCTCCCTGAAAGAGGCAGTGCTGTGGGGTGTCGAACTCGAACCCGTGTTGGCACAGGTCTACGCCAAACGCACTGGTTACAAGGTGCGCCGGGTCAATGCGGTACTCCAGCATCCCGAGCACACCTTCATGCTCGCCAACCTCGACCGCGAGGTGGTGGGTCACCCCGATGGCCCCGGTATCCTCGAAATCAAAACCGCCAGCTATCACAGTGCACCGCAATGGGAGGAAGGTGTTCCTGTCGCCTATCAGTGTCAGGTGCTCCATCAGCTCGCCGTCACCGGCCATGCCTGGGCAGAAGTGGCTGTGTTGATCGGGGGTCAGGATTTTCGGATTTACCGCATTGAGCGCGATGAAGAGAAGATCCGGGATCTCACTGAGCGGGAGGCGCAGTTCTGGCAAATGGTCGCCCTAGACCAGCAGCCCGCGCCCGACGGTTCCGACGACGCAGGCACGGCGCTGGCTTGGCTGTTTCCCCGCGATGACGGAGAGACGGTGGACTTGTCCGATTCGCCAGAGTTTAACCAGCTGTTCGGTGAATTGCTGCATCTGCGCGAGCACAAGGAGGAAGTAGAGCTGCGCGAGTCGCAGATCAAGCAGCGGTTGCAAGCCACCCTTGGCGAGGCCACGGCTGGGCTGTTCGCCGACGGCAAGATCACCTGGAAGCGCAGCAAGGATCGGCTGGCACCAGATCTCGACCGGCTCGGTCAGGATCACCCCGATCTGCTCAGCCACTACGTCAAACCGGTGCCCGGCTCCCGCCGTTTCACTATTCAGACTACTCACGCAGCCAGGAGGCAAACACCATGATCAAGGGACTCGCTATCACACCGCCCGTTATCGGGCGGATCTGCATTGGCAGACTGGTACAGAAAGAAGGTAAATGGGTGCCGGAGAAAGACGACAGTTTCACCCTCACCACCCAGATACAGCAGAAAGGGGGATGGTTGCTCCATCCCCTGCATCAGCAGCACATGCCCAAGCAGGGAGGTCAGGCTCAAGGGCAGGAGAACGCCAAGATCCGCGCAATTCCGGTGCGGGTGCTGTTCAACGATAGCGATCTGAACCTACGAGCGGAATACAGCGCCTTTGACCGGCAGACCGGGCGACCGCTCTGTGTCGGCAATGGGGAGGTAGCGAAACGGGCGGGAGCGCAAGGAATGGAGGAAGTCAGTTGTCCCGGTCCGGAGCGTTGCTCCTACGGCCAGCAACAGGGCTGCAAGCTATATGGACGACTGAATCTGTTTGTGGAAGGGCAGGGGGATGAGCTTGGCAGCTTTATCTTTCGTACCACCGGCTATAACTCAGTGCGAACTCTGGCAGCACGACTGAAGTACTTCGAGGCGGTGAGCGGTGGCCTGACCCGCTACCTGCCACTCACCCTGCGACTGCGGGCCAAGAGCACCACTCAGTCCTACCGCACCCCGATCTACTACGTGGATCTGACCCTGCGCGACGAGCTGACGCTGACCGAAGCAGTTAGTCAGGCACGACAGGAAGCTATGCTGGACGATGAGGCAGGGCTCACGATTAGCGAGATGGAAGCGGTGGCACGGGCGTTACTGCGTAACGGCCAGTTCGAGGAAGTAGATGAAGAGGTGCCGCTGCTGCTGGAGGAATTCTATCCGGAGGCAGAGACGACAGAGGCACCATCTGCCTCACCGTCGATAGCAACGACACCAGCACGCCCTCGTACTTCCCCCCTGACCAACAAGCTGGGCAAAGGCGCGGATCCTTCACCCTCTCGCGCCTGAGCCCGTCATGCCGATGCTCCGTCTCGGCATGACGATAAATCCACTCAAATCAACTCGTAGCAGTACATCTGGCTACGACCTCATGACGGGGAGTCTGTCACAAAACGGCCCTGTCTTTTATCCCCATCACTGGTTTTGAGTCAATAGATCAAGGTACACTGACCCCCTAGGTCAAAAGCCTCAAAGAGACCTTATTGACCTGAAATGGGCGGAAAATTGCTGAAAAGAGTTGTCGTTTTCAGAAGGCGACTGCACGAAATATCAGGAGTCGGCTGCACTGCCAGAACTGGCCGCCTGCAAGGCAGCGTAGAGAGCGGTTTTTCCTACCTTGAGGCGTGCGGCGGCCTCGCGGACATTCAAGCCGTTGGCGACAAGCTCCCGCGCTCGTTGCAACTTGTCGGCAGTGACAACCGGCTTGCGTCCGCCTTTGCGCCCGCGTGCGGCGGCAGCGGTCAACCCGGCCTTGGTGCGCTCGCGGATCAGGTCGCGCTCGAACTGGCCCAGCGCACCGAACACATGGAAGATGAGCCGTCCGCCCGGCGTGGTGGTGTCGATGTTTTCAGTCAACGAGCGGAAGCCGACGCCCCGTGCTTCCAGCTTGCCGACCGTCTCAATCAGGTGCGGCAGGGAGCGGCCAAGCCGATCCAGCCGCCAGACGACCAGCACATCGCCATCGCGCAGATAAGCCAGCGCATCGGCCAAGCCGGGCCGGTCTGCCTTGGCCCCGGATGCCGTGTCCTCGAAAACCCGTTCGCAGCCTGCATTGCGCAGCGCATCCGTCTGCAAGGCGGTGTCCTGTTCCGCCGTCGATACCCGCGCATAGCCGATGAGTGCCATTTCCGCCCATTTGTCCGTTATACCGTCCGCCTATCTTATTGTCCGTCATCCCGTTGCGCAAGATGTTTTCGGACAGGCGTCCGGTTTGGCCGCCTAATGATCGTTTGGCGGACAAGGCGACTGGCATCAGCCGAACAGCTCGCTATGGGAGCCAAGCCGCGCCAGTCGCAGGGTGTCGGCGTCGGACTTGCGGTAGATCAGCAGCAGGTCGGGCTTGATGTGGCATTCGCGGTAGCCCGCCCAATCGCCGGAAAGATCGTGGTCGCGGTATCGCACATCCAGGGGCTGATCGGTCGCCAGCGCGACCAGAACCGGCTTGAGGTCATCATTCGTGCAGCGGACTCCTGATACTGTTCGTTCAATAGACGACTGCACAACAGCCTTCAAACCGCGTTGTCTGGTGCAGTCGTCTTCTGAAAATGACAGCTATTCCTGTTACTGGCCGCAGCCGATGCGGCGCTGTATCAAGCCAAGCAGCGGGGGCGGAACCGCACGGAGATTGACGGTCTTTAAGTGTCCGGAAGCTACGACCGGTGCCGACTCCACCAAACCCGGGGCGATTCAGGGGGGATTCTCTATCGACAGTTTGATCCGCCTCCAGACGACGGCGCCAGGCTGCGCGGATCGTCCTTCAACAGGTATTCGAGGTGGACCAGCAGCGCGTCCCAGAGTGCGTGAAGTTCCGCCATACCGGCCAAAGCTTCGACATCGTGACCCTGCGAACGCCGCTTGAGCAAGTCGGCGGCCAGCGCGTGTACCCGGAGATGTAAGGTTTCAATGGTGGCGAAGGTTGCGGCGTGGCGCGGCTGATGGATGGTCTTGTCGAGCCACTGGCCGAATCGGCATTGATGATGATCGAGTGGCGGCGGCGCGTCGCGCCTGCCATCGAGGTGTTCCCCCAGGGCAACAATCCAGCCTCGATGCTCGACACCGGCAATCAGCACCGGCATCAGCTCGCGGTCGAGGCAGTGTGCATGCGCCCATCGTGGGTCGGGGCGCCAACGCTGGCGCCACGCAGGCAGATCGGCCGCCGCCATCGGTCGGGCGATGCCATAGCCCTGGCCCAGATCGCAGCCGAGCCGCAGCAGGGTTTCGCCGTGCGCCACCGTCTCCACCCCCTCGGCAATCGCCCTGCGCCGAAAGGCGGTGGCCAGCCCCAGTATTCCTTCTAGAATAGCGAGGTCGTCCGAGTCCTGCAGCATGTCGTGAACGAAGCTCTGATCGATCTTGAGCACTTGCGCCGGCAGGCGCTTGAGATAGGTGAGCGACGAATAACCGGTGCCAAAATCATCGAGCGCAAAACTGACTCCGAGCGTCGCGGATGCATCGATAACCGCGGAGACCAGGGCGATGTCTTCGAGAGCGCTACTCTCCAGCACTTCTAGCTCAAGATAGCCGCGCGGCACGTTCGGGTGCGCTGCCAGCAGGGCTCGCAGTTCATCCAGAAAACCGGCCTGCTGCAGATGAAAGCCGGAGATGTTCACGCTAACCGGTAAATCGACTCCCGCGTCCTGCCATGCCGCGATCTGGGTCAGCGCAGTGTCGATCACCCAGCGTCCCAGTTCCACTTCCAGCGGATGTTGTGCGATCGGCGGCAGAAACTCCACGGGTGCAAGCAGGCCCTGATCCGGGTGTTGCCACCGGATCAGGGCCTCGGCTCCGATCACCTCGCCGCTGCGCATGTTGACCTTGGGCTGGTAGTGAAGCACGAACTCGTTCTTGATTAATCCCTCCCGGATGCGCTCCAGGTGCTCGTGCTGACCGCGCAGACTTGCATCCCGTGCGGTGTCAAAAATATGGTAACGGTTCTTGCCCGCGACCTTGGCCTGGTACATCGCTTGGTCCGCCTGGCGCAGCAACTGATCGGGATCGACATCATCACTTTGCGGGTAGTGGGAAATCCCGATGCTGCCGGAAACCTGAACGACCACGCCATCCACCTTTACCGGTTGGGCGATGACGGACAGCAATCGATCGATCAGATCCTTCGCTGTACTCTGATTGCTCAGATCGGCAAGTACGGCGACGAACTCGTCGCCACCCAGGCGGGCGACGGTATCGCCCTCGCGCAGGCAATCCTTCATGCGCGCGGCAAGGGTCACCAACAGTTGATCGCCGACGTCATGGCCATGTACATCATTTACTGACTTGAACCCATCCAGATCGATATAAGCCAGTGCCAGCGGCAGGCCGCTGCGCCTTACCCGTACGATGGCCTGCTCGAGGCGATCGGCCAGCAGCACCCGGTTGGGAAGGCCGGTGAGCGGATCGAAGTGCGCGATATGCCTGAGCTGCTGCTCATTGTCCTTTTGCCGCGTGATGTCCGAGAACAGCGCCACATAGTGGGAGGTCTGCTGATCGCTCCCGCGCACGGCCGCGATTGCGAGTGACTGGGCGTACTCCTGTCCGGACTTGCGCATATTCCAGACCTCCCCCTCCCAGTACCCTCGGGTGCGCAGATCACGCCACATCTCGTCATAGAAAGCTCGATCATGGCGCCCGGAGCTGAGGATGCGGGGGTTGCGGCCGAGTACCTCGTTTCGGGGATAGCCGGTGATACGGGTGAAGGCGTCGTTGACCTCGATAATGTGGCCATCGGCATCGGTGATAACGATACCTTCACGGGCGTGGCTGAATACGCTTGCTGCGAGTTGGAGCTTTGCGTCGGATTGACGCCGGACATTCAAACCATCCAGAAAGGCATTGAACCCGCGCGAGAGATTGCCGATCTCGTCATCGCCGCGCGGCGCCAGCGGCAGCAATTCGGCATCGGGCAGGTCGCGTAGTTGCCCGAAGAGTCTGGCAACATCACGAATCGGTTGCACCACCCGGCGCGCGAACAAGACCGCCCCCACGCCCACGATAAGGAGCGACACCAGCATCGCCACGGTGGTGGTCCGTCCAATGGCCTGCGCTGAGCGATACCGCGTTTCTTCCGGAACCAAGATCGCAAGTCGCCAGCCGGGAGCGTGCAGGGCGACTTGACTAATGAGTACTCCACTTGCAGCATTGATCGTTACCGTCGCGCTGTGTGCTTCGGCCAGCTGGGCAATCAACGCTGGTTCTGCGTGCGAGCCGAGGCGTGCTGGATCGGGGTGATATACGAGGCGATCACGCCCGTCCAACACGATCAGCAGGCGATCTTCGCTAACGCCTGCTTTGCTGAACTCGCGGCGAATCTGGTGTGGGTCGTAGTTGATCAGCAGCAAGGCGACCGGGACCTCGCGCGAAGTCGCCAGATCGAAACGGTGAATCACTCGGGCTACCGTTACCACCTGGCGGTGGGCGGAGTCACGATTGAGGTTGGCCTGCACACCTGCCCAATGTATCCGGCTGGGAGCGGCCAGGGTCTCTGCGATCAACTGTTCGCGCGCCGTTACATCCAGGTTATTTGAAACCAGGGTGTCGCCGACGTGGTAGTGACTACCCCCCAAGGTAAAAATGTCGATGGAGACAAGGCCGTCCAGGTTGATGTAATTGTTGAGCACGTAGCCGATCTTCGCCTGGGTGGCCAGGCGCGTGAACACATCGCCATCGGGCGGCTCAGCCGAGACCGCCTCGACAATCTGCTCAACCCCGCTGATGTTAGCGATCAATGCTTCGATCTGCGCCATCTGCCCGTTGAGCAGGGCAGCCTTGTCGTGAGCCTGTTGAATCGCACTGCTGCGCGTCTCATGTTCCAGAGCCTGGTTCGACAGGTGTATCGCCGATAAGCCCACCACCAACAGTGGCAGGATGCTAAGCACAATCAGGTAGACAGTGAAGCGCTGGGTGAGGTTCAGCCGCATCCGCCCCCCACCCATGAGCAACGGGCCGACTCCGCCAAGGGAGCGGCGAATTTGATCGTCATGATGTTCAAACGCAATCCCGGGCCTACTTCGGCGCGCTGACCAGCGCCACATCGATCAGCGTTTCTGATGGCACTTTTTCGCCCTTGAGCAGGCGAATCGCATACAGAACACCTTGATAACCTTGCTCCGCCGAGCGCTGGTCGACGGTAACCGCTAGCTTGCCCTGATCGACCATGGTCCGGATTTCGGGCAAGGCGTCGAAACCGGCCACCTTGACCGAGCTCAGCCCATTGTCGCTCAAGTATCGCAAGGCTCCCAGTGCCATCATGTCGTTGGCGGCGAACAGCAGGCCGATGCCCGGATGCAGCTCGAACATTTTCCTGGTTACCTCATAGGCCTCATCGATCTTCCAGTTGGCGGTTTCACTGGCAACCACTCGGATCGCCGTGTTCTCTGAAAACGCACGCTCCGCACCTTGCTTGCGCGCCTGCGCATTCTCGGCACTACGAATGCCTTCGAGAATGGCTGCCGTGGTCGGCACTTCAATCCCTGCGCTCAGCGCCTTGACCGCGAGATAGGCCCCCTTCTCGTTGTCCACGCTGATAAAGGGCAGGCCGGCGAGATCCGCCACTGCGAGTTGGGTGGCATCCAGGCGGGCATCGATAATCACCACCGGAATACCCGCATCACGCGCCTTTCGCACCGCAGGAATCAGATGGTGTGCATTCGCAGGGGCGATCACGAGCGCATCGGCCCGCTTGTTCTGAACTAGATCTTCGACGATCGAAACCTGCTGTTCGAATGAGGTTTCCTGCGCTGCCGTCTTGACGATCAGTTCAATGCCGAGCTCAATCTCCGCCTTGCGCGCACCCTTCTCCATCTCAACGAAGAACGGATTGGTCAGCGTTTTCATGACCAACGCCACTCGCGGCTTTACAACGGGGGGCGGGGATGTGGAGATTGCGACCGCGGGTTCTCGATCGACACCCTCACCACACCCAGCAAAGACCAACGACAGGACCAGGAAGGCAAGACATCGGATCGGCCGCATGAGCGTCACTCTGGGAAAGGTGACAAATGTTACCAGCTTCTTTCCGACCGGCGGAGCAGCTTGACTGTGGCCACGATCTCGACCACTTCGGCGGTCCGTCTCTTGGAGGCAATCAGGGTGGCCAGCAGCAACGTAAGCGGTAACCGAGCGGCGTTCTTGCCTACTTCGAGCGCGGGTGGAGATCGGATCGAAGCGGATTGGCCGCGAAGTGTTGCTTCCACAGCCTTGGGGTGAGTTGCCGTCGACCGCGTGTTGGGTTTCGTTTTGTATACTCTGCGTCATTTGTCCGATTTCCTGTGTCGCTCTGGCGGTTCGCTCGGCAAGTTTGCGCACTTCGTCGGCCACCACGGCAAAGCCGCGCCCGGTTTCTCCGGCGCGAGCGGCTTCGATGGCTGCATTGAGCGCCAGCAGGTTGGTCTGGTCCGCAATGTCCTTGATGACACTCGTGACACGGCTGATTTCCTCGGAGCGTTGCCCCAGGGCTTCCACCTGCTCGGCCGACTGGCGAACGGTATCGGCCAGGGACTCGATGGTTTTGCTGGCGTCCTTCGTGATTTGAGTGCCTTGGCGCGACACCTCGCCGGTATGGGTCGCCGTCTCCATGGTGGCCCTGGCGTGAGCCGCCACTTCGCCGATGGACACGGTGACCTGCTCAATGGCTGCCGCCGCCGAGGAGGTAGCTTCGCTCTGCTTTTGCGCTGACGTATGCGAAATTTTTATCCCCGCGTTGACGTCCTGGGTGGCGAGTGCAACCTGCTGGGCGATGTCGGCAATTCCTTGAATCGTCGCCTGGACCGATGAAGTCAGCTTGTCTGCCTTGCGGGCAATGCTGCCCACCACGTCGCGGCGCTCAAGATTAAGGCGTTTTCGCAGATCGCCGGGCGTCAGCAAATCGACGGGAACGCCAAGCAAGGATTCCAGGTCGTCTTGCAGATCGCCCAAGTCCAACAACGTGGCACCCGGCAGCGCATCGACCAGTAGATCGAGGTCGCTGCCATCGCGGTCAGTACCATGCAGCACCGATCCGAAGACGCGCGGGTTCGCCGTGCGAAAACGGCTTACTGCTTCGCGCACTGCACTTCGTTTCATGTCGAGCACAACGGACGGTCGCATGGGTATCCTTTCTTATCGAAACTCATTGCAATGCTAAGGGGTCGAGAATAGCCTTTCAAGAACTATTTTCGAGAACCGCAATGCCTTGATTTACTGTGTCGCGCTGTCGTTTTCAGAAGACGGCTGCACTGAACGTCAGAAGCCGACTGCACTATAGCAGCGGAGGGGTTGGATCCATCAGGCAACGACGGGCTGCTGCCGGCCAACTGCTGCCGGTCGGCCTGTCTGTAGCGTCGTCACTCGAACGGCAGCTTCGCTCAGATTGAGGACGAGCCGGTGCCTTGAGAATTCGAGATGCTGACTTTATGACATCTTTCAGGTAATTTTCGCGTTCGACGTCCTCGTGCGGAATCTCTATTCGGTTGCGAAGGAAGGGAGAACTATGAATCGAGTCATTGCAGTCATCTATGGTGTTGCAGGCCTTTGGTTTCTGCTGCTGGCCAGTCCTAGATCCCTCGGAGAAGCTGCCGTCAAATATGCGTTCGCCGCAATTTTGTTGTTCTTTGCATACCGGCGTTTCCGCGCCTCCTCGAAGAATGCGGCCGAGTATGTCAAACAGGAAGATGGCGCTTGGCTGCAGTTGACAGTTGTTCCCGCTGCGCCGCCCATTCTCTGGTTTCCTGCCGTGCTCTCGATCATCCTGGGCGCAGGCGTCGTGGGAAGTGGAATGGCTTACCTGTGGGTCCTGGGCTTGATCTTCGCTTTGCTGACATGGCTGGTCTTGCTGCAGGACCACCGGGGTGGCAATCCCACGGCACCTCGCCGTTTTCGCGTGAATCCAGAAGGCATTGAGACCGACGGAACCTTCTTGCGTAAGGACGACATTCATGACCTGCGCATCAGGAACAAGTTCGCTGGGGGCGTCGAGATCGTTTACGACGCGAATCAAGGCATTCCCACCGGCGTCACGATGGGGCTGGCGGGTCGGCGAGCACTTGCCGAGGTGGCGTATCGGGTTGAAGTCGAAGCTGCCGGAAAGGCTTATGTGCTCGCTGCCGGACTGGATGAGGTCACTGCCAAGGGCGTTGCCACTGAGATCGGCAAGGCGTTGAACTTGGCCATGCCGGCATCATGAGCAAGGCGCCTGGTACCCTCCAGACGTCCGTCACGAGGGCAAAGTGGGCTCAGTGCCGGATCATCCTGCTATGCCTCCTGAGTGCAGCGTGCAATCCTTCGCCTGAGCTCCAAGCCTCCCGAGACGTCCGCGCAACGACAGCGCAAAGCCTCCGGCAGGTGGCTGTCCTCCCGCTGCAGCGCGGCTACTACGTCGCCAGCGATACGCCTTGCGCCAAAGCCTCGAACGCCACCCTCTTGCTTCTGAGACGGAATGGCATCGGCGGAGCGCGGTATTTCTGCGAGTTCAAGCGTATCGAGCAGACCGGTCCAGCCACTTATCGCGTGGAAGAAGAGTGCGCCGATTTCCAGGGGGACGCGCCGGAGACTCGGCATCTGCAATACATACTTGATAATGACTCCCGCTTCTTGGCCAAGGAGCAGGACGTCGTCGCTCTTGACGCTCGGTACTGTGCCCAGTCGGAATTGCCTCTCGAGTGGCGTAACACGGACATCGAGTCCGAAATCGAATGAACACCGCCATTCTGTTCAATGGAAGGGGCGTCCGTCATACATCCGATACAGTTGCGAGCGGAAAGAATGTCGCTCGCGAACGGCCGGTTCCTGCAGGACAAAGCCCTTCAGCCGTTGTGTCAGCGACTGGCTGGTCCGGGTCGACACCGGTAATCGGATCGTTGCCGCACTGAACAGCGCCCCGTTCCAGGTCGCCTCCATTTATGCGGCTGAACCGAGGGAGAGCAGCTTTACGCCGTCTGGCCGCAGTTCGCCCTTGGGCGACACGTGCCGGTAGAGCGTCTGCCGGGTAATCCCGAGTTCTTCGCAGAGATCGCCCACCTTGGTTTCCGGTTGCCCCATGCTGGCCATCGCCAGGCGTAGCTTGGCGGCGGTCATCTTGAAGGGGCGCCCCCCTTTCCTGCCGCGAGCGCGCGCCGAGATAAGTCCAGCGACTGTTCGCTCGGAAATCAACTCACGCTCGAACTCGGCCAGCGCGGCAAAAATACCGAACACAAGCTTGCCGGCGGCAGTCGTCGTGTCGACCGCCGCACCGTGACCGGTCAGGACCTTCAGGCCCACGCTACGCGCAGTTAGGTCGTGCACGGTGTTGATCAGGTGGCGCAGATCACGGCCAAGCCGATCGAGCTTCCACACGATCAGCGTGTCCCCTTCACGAAGCGCCTTCAGGCAAGCAGCCAACCCTGGGCGATCATCGCGCCTGCCCGAGGCCAGATCCTCGTAAAGGTGCGCAAGGCTCACACCAGCGGCGATGAGCGCATCGCGTTGCAAATTGGTGGACTGGGATCCGTCCGCCTTCGATACCCGCATGTAGCCGATCAGCACCTTTTCACCCGTCACGTATACGTTCGATTATGTGACAGTGTGGGTTGGAAAGTTCTGATCGTCAAATTTTGTCACTTAACCCGTCATTCATACTAAGGAATGCAAAGGGTTCGCGAGGAACATAATGTGACAGAAATTCCGGGGGAATGCCCTCCTGGGCAAACGTGTCGCGCAAGCGATCCAGGGACTCGGGGTCGCGCCGCCCATAAGACGCCAGCGTGAACAGTGAGCGGGCCGTTTCGCAATTATGTCGGGCCTCGGCGATAGCCTCGTTGAGCGCCTTGACCGCCTCCCGCCAGTGATCGACAGGCTCAGGCTTACGTTTCTTCTCGGGCAGGCCATTGGTGAACCCGGTGTGCGGCTCCGACAAGAACAGTGCTCCCAACTCCCCGTGTGGACGCACCACGCTCGATTCGATCAGCTCGATGGCGGTAGCCGCCGCCTCCAGCATTTGTAACTGCACCGCCGGGGCCAGAATCTCGTAGGGACGCCACTGGCTTTGTCCAGCGCGCAGTAGATGGCCGCAGCACGCCCAGACATGGCGAATGCTCCAGACGCAAGGCCCGCACTGCGAGAGTGGCGTGTTCAGCTCATCGAGCAGGGTGCGCAGCAACCGAAACCAGAGGCCGGCATGAATGCGTCGGCGCGGCAGCTCGACGTAACCCGTCGTCAGCGCCTGCCAAGTACGTCGGTCCATTGCCACCATCGCGTCGCTGGCCGTGCGTGGGGCCGCATCGGCGTTTTCCCAGCCGAGAAACTGCCCCGGCACGCCACTATAGGATTCCAGCCAGCAGCCATGTTGCGGGCAGCTCAGCATCAACGGCAATTTCCACGCGAGCAGTATGGCTTGATCCTCCGAGTCGTTCAGGCAAAGCGGGCAGGCGCGGTGAATCGGCTGGCTTGGCAGCCAGGCGCGCCAGCTCGTGATTGATCTCGTCTTGCGGCCGCGTCTCGGCAGCAATAGCGAGAACTGGAACGCATAGGTTTCCAGCGCGTCTGGAATCCGGGAATCGAGGCTGTCCAGCAGCCACGGCACCCAGCCAGCGAAACTCATGCAACGCAGCCGCTCCAGCTCAATGCCGCTGCGCAGGGAGAGGGCCGTCAGCAGCGCCGGAGGTGGCGCAGTATCCAGGTCATCGACCCGGCCGTGATCAAGGTCGTGCTCCAGCAGGTCATACAAGTCCATCTGGTAGCGGGCGGCGACACGCTGGAGCCATGAGGACAAGGCTTCGCCTTCCCTGGGAGCAGGATGCAGCGGCCAGCGTGCTGCCGGTTTCACATCAGTTCCCGCTCGAACTGCCGACGCCGCTCGCCAGGGCCGGTGTAATCGGCCATGCTGAGCGTGCGGTGATTGATCGCTTCTTCACCGCTTTCCAGGGCGGCGACCGCCGCCGCCATCAACAGGTGCGCCAATTCACCAATGGTGCCTTCGCTGCGCGTGAGCAGGTAACGGGCCATATCCGGCGTGGCAATTGGGGAAGGCCGCCGCAGCGGGAGCGACGCGGCAAAACTGGCCAGCAGCGAGCAGCAATCGTCGTTGGCCTCCCACAGCGGCAGCATCATGGGCTCGAAGCGGTTCTCCAACTGGTCGTCCGACCGGATCGCCAGATAGGCGTCGCGCGTGCCGACACCGACCAGCGGGATGCGCAGCTCGTTGCCGAGGAAGCGCAGCAGGTTAAGGAATTCCCGACGGTTGACGCTGTTGCCGGCCAGGACGTTGTGCAGTTCATCGATCACCAACATGCGCACGCCGACCTTGCGCAGCAAGGCCAGCGCCAATTGCTCCATTTCCGGCAGTCGTGGGCGCGGGCGCAAGGGAGCGCCCATCGCGGCGAGCTGTGCGACGTAGAAGCGGATCACCGAAGGCTCGGACGGCATCTGCACGACAAGCACCGGAATGTGCTCCTGGTCGGCGTCGGAGCTGGCCGGATGCGTGCGCCGGAATTTCTCGACGATCATCGACTTGCCGTTGTTGGTCGGGCCGATCAGCAGCAGGTTAGGCATGCGCTGCTTGTTCGGCCACGCATACAAGGTTTCCAGCCGGTTCAACGCCTCGACCGCGCGGGGATAGCCGATCCAGCGGTCGGCGCGAAGGCGCTGGATGCGCTCGTCCGCCGGCAGCCGAGCCAGCCCCTGCACCGCCGGCAGCAGGTGGGATAGGTCGATGATGGGATATTCGTCCACGGCTACCACTCCTCAATCTGGTCGAACGGTTTGGCGGGCGGCAAGTTGTCTGCCTGCGCGGCCGCAACGTCCGTTTCTGGCGGAGTCAGCTTGTCCGGCGGAACCAACGCCTTGAGGTGTTGGCGTCGATCCGCATCGCGCCGCGCCTTGCGCGTGGCCTTCTGTGCGGTGGTCACGATCTCGCGCATCTGCCCGATCATGCGGAACAGCGCCGATTCATCCACCTGCTCGCGCCCTTGCTGCCGCAATTTCGCTAGCGCCTGCCTTTGTTCCCATAGGGTGACAGCCGGGTGCGACAAAGTACGGTAGGGGACTTCCAGGTAATGCTGCCCCTCCGGTTCCAGCACCCAGATGCGGCTTATGTCGCGCGGGTCGCGCCGGATCAGAAAGGACGGCCAGCGCTCACGCCGTGCGATCCACGGCTTGAGCGCGTCGGCGTAGTAGTGAATGTGGTCGATGACGAAGCCGGTGCGGGTCAGCGTGCGGCGGAGGATGGGCAGGAAATCGACCAGAAAGGCAGTGGCGCGGGTGACGACGGCCGGCACACCGATGCGGGCCACCGCCTCGGCCCAGCGCGCTTCCGGCGGCTGAAGCAGACCGTTGTGCACGGAGCCGTGGTAGGTGCCGACCGCCAATGTGAGCCAGCGCTCCAGCTCGCGCAGCGTCAGGGCGGCCTTGTTTTCGGAATCGTAGTCGCCTCGCTGGTCAGGGTTGGAGAAGGTCGTTCCCGGCAGTTCGTCGTGGATCATCTGCATCGCCGTGCCGATGATCCGTTCCACGATGCCGCCGTAGTGCGGCTGCCCGAGCGGGCGATAGTCAAGCCGGATGCCATGCTGCTCGCAGCCTCGGCGAAGCGCTTCGCTCTTGAACTCGGCCGCGTTGTCCAGGTAGAGCAGCCTGGGCTTGCCGCTCATCGGCCACTCCATTTTCACGTTCAGCCCTTCCAGCCAGGGGCGCTTGTCGCAGGCGACATGCGCCAGGCACAGGCCGACCGAGACGGCAGATGGTGCTTCCAGCGTGACGACCATGCCGAGCACGCAGCGGGTGAACACGTCGATGGCGATGGTCAGATACGGGCGGCCAATCGGTTGCCGGTCGCGCTCATCGACCACGATCACGTCGATGACCGTGTGGTCAATCTGTACTTGCTCCAGCGGTGCTGTCACGGCAGGAGGTTCGCCGCCAGCACCTTGCAGGCCGCGGGACGCATCCTGGCCTTCCCGCCGGCGAGTGACCTTGCGCGGATCGAGGCCGGCGATCCTCAATGCCACGGTGTTGCGCGCCGGCACCCGCAGCTTTTGCGTTTTGCAAGTCTGCGCGACCTCGCGGTGGAACGCTGCCAGAGTCCGTTTCTGCTTGGTCAGGAACCGCTTTTGCAGCAACTCGCGGATGATGCGCTCGACCGGCTCCGGCAAGCGCCCCTTGCCTTTGCCACCGCCGGATTGGCCGGGGACCAGGTCCGTCACGAGGCCGCTGCCTTGCCGGGCTCGCCGGATCAGAACGTACACCTGCCGCCGAGACAAGCCCAACGCCTGAGCAGCCATATCGGCCGCTTCGTGCCCGACCGTCTCCGACTGCGCCAACGGGCCGATGATCTCCGCACGACGGCGCGCACGCTCCCAAGCCTTATCAGGCAGAGTGGCCACGCCTTGCTCGGGAATCCGTGGGGTGTCGGTCGTCATGCTCACCTCGCTTTGGTGCACACGAGTATTGAGCATAGTCGAGATTGGTGCAGATCACTTCTGATATTGGACTGTCAGGAGCTGGCTGCACAACAGCCGCTACACTCAATCAACTGGTGCAGTCGTCTTCTGAAAATGACAAGAGTGCCTATTTCGTGAGTGTCACTAGGGCTTGCCCTATTGACCGGGAGGAGACCATGGCACTGGTAGGTTATGCACGCGTGAGCACGGTAGGCCAGAGCCTGGATACCCAGCTTCAGGCGCTGGCCGAGTGCAGCAAGATTTTCCAGGAGAAGGTGAGCGGAGCCAGCGATGATCGGCCCCAACTTGCCCTGCTGCTGGATGGTGTGAATGAGGGGGATGTGGTGATGGTGACCAAGCTGGATCGTTTGGCTCGCAACACCCGCCACCTGTTGGAAATTTCAGATTACTTGCAACACAGGCAGGTTGCCCTGCGGATTTTGAACCTGGGGATCGACACCTCAACCCCGACCGGCAAGTTGATGCTGACCATGATCGGCGCCATCGCCACCTTTGAGCGGGAACTGATGCTGGAACGTCAAGCCGAGGGAATTGAGCTCGCCAAGCAGCGCGGGGTCTATAAGGGCCGCAAGCCCACTGCCATGGCGAAAGGGAACGAGGTGCTGGCGCTGGCCGAGCGTGGGTTACCCAGGGCCGAGATCGCAAGGTTGGCGGGGATCAGCGTTTCCAGTGTGCAGCGCATCCTCAGGGCAACAGGAAAATAATGTCGGGGCGCTCCTGACACATGAGATCCGTATTCAACACCAAGGAAGAAAATAATGAAAAAACATCATCATCTCTCATTAATCGCAGCTTTGGTCCTCAGTGCTTGCGGCGGTGGCAGTGACGGCAGCAACAGTGATAATGGCGGCAATGGTGCTCCCGCCGATATCACCTTATCCGGTCGCGCCCTCTCCAGCGACTACCTGGTAGGGCGCACCGTCTGCCTAGACCTCAATGCCAACCAGCAGTGCGACAGCGGCGAACCTCAGACAACCACCGACAGTCAGGGGCGTTTCAGCTTCACCCTGCCAGAAACGCAGCAGGCCGACGCCCGTCAGGCATGGGCCATTCTTGCCGCCCCAGCCATCTCGTCGAAGGCTGCGGCTCGGTCGGTCAACCAGGCGACACCGACCCTGCTCGGCTACGTTGACGGTGCCGAGTTTGTGGTCAGCCCCTATACCCACCAACTGGTCACCAGCACCGATCCCGAGCAGCGCAAGACCCAGTATCAATCCAGCATCGCCACCAAGGAGAAACAACTGATTGCCAACGAGTTGGGTCTGACCACGCAGGAGGCCAGTGCGCAGAAGCTGTTTGGCGATTACCTGGCGGCGGGTGACACACACAGCGCAGCCCTGGCCGACGAGGCTGCCACCAAAGAGCAACAGCTCATCGAGGCGAGCGCCCTACAAGCCGAGCTGGCTGCGGCCCTTGCCACCGACAACCCGCAAGGATGGCAATTGGTCACGGTCAGCATTCGCAACCTGCGCGAGTACAACCGCAATCAGGACATCTGGCAGCAAATCCGCCTGCAAGAGGTTGTCTATTCCAAGCGGGTGGATGCCATCGAGACGACCCGCACCGAAAGTACCCGCTGGCTGCTCGATGAGAAGGGCGGCTATGATGCCCAGCAGCCACTGCGCCGCTTTATCGACGAGGAGCACAAAAACTGGGACAGCAAGCAATATAACCTGCACTCCGCTTGGGACTGGACCTACGACGAGAGCGGCAATGCCACCGTCAAGGGCGAGAGTATCCGCAGCGGCACCTTCAGTCAGGATGCGAATGGTCTCTATAGTTACCACACCACGGAGTTCACCAACGAGGGCACGCCCGTTCCTCAGGACACGACCCCGTCACCCGAAGAGAGCTATTGCGAAGGCTTCGACATCCAAGCCGAGTTCGCCCGCTGGCAAGCCAACCCAAGCCTGACGGCGCTCGACCAGTGTGTCGGCAATGTCCTGCAAAGCGATGACCAAGAGAGCCTCGACAGCCAGGGCGCATGGACACAGCACCGCGCCCTGACCTTCTGGCTCAAAGGGAAAGACCCCATCAATCCCAATGGCCCGCCCAGCAGCTACGAGACCCGCACCAGCGTCATCACGGCGCAAGGGGATACGCAGTTTGTGAACCAACTGGATAACCAAGCCCTGACCATCAACGCCCCGGCGCTGGGCCAGTCTCCCTTCAACCTCACCCGCGATGACAAGCTGAGCTATACCGGTGACAGCACCATCAAGCTGGCCCAGCCGATTTGTGGTGGGTGTGCTGCGACCGAGCTCGACAGCAGCATCCCCCGCTTTGGCAAGGTCGAGCTGCAAAACTACAACCCGACCCACTGGCGCTCTCTGGCCGGTGCCTATCTGGAGCAAGACTATCTGAAGAAGCAAACGGGTGATTTCACCCTCGCTAATCGCTTCTACCAGCTGGATGTGCGCCAGCCTGATGGCTTGAACCAACCGTTGTTCCTGAAATATGCGGGCAATAGCGAGCCGTTTATGACTCAGGATTGGCGGTTTGATAGTGCCAACCAGACCCTGACTGCCACCCATCACTACGCCCCCGTAGCCAACGTTGCAGATGTCTGGCCCGTTTCGCACCAAGTCATGCAAGGTGAAGAGTTGGAACTGAAGGCAACCGTCAAGCTGGTGCAATCCAACGGCTTGCCCAGCGCCACGCAGACCATGACAATCGATGGTGGTAATGCCATCAGCACGCCCACTTTCGCAGAAGGGCTCTTCAGCTCACCGCTGCGCTGGAGCGTGCAGAGCAGCGATACCAGCCCAGATGGCCAAGAGTTCGCCGAACTGCTGTTTGGCACCGCACCGCTGAGCTTCCATGCCAGCCGTGAGGCGGGTATCAGCCAGGGTATCTGCGGTGGCAACCCCGCCACCGTGCGTCAGGAATTGCTGTTCGCACCGGTCGGCGGGGACATGGTGGTGAGCGTGGTCTGCGACGGTGTCGATGTGGCGCAGCAATATCTGTTACGCGTGATCACACCGTTCAACGGCACAGCCTTCCAGGCCGAACTGCAACGTTTTGTCGACGGCACCAACATCTACCAGGAGACACCGAGCAGCCGTGTTTCATTCACTTTTACCAGGCAATAAATATCGTTTGGGAAGATAAAAAACACGTCAATTTATTTTCTACGGTTTTTTACAAAAAGGAGAACATGATGGGATTTTGGGAAAGCGCCGGGAAACTGGCTAAAGATGTAGCAAAGGACGCCTTGGATAGCGCAAAGGAAATGAATGAAACCCGCGCTCGACTGGAAGGGAAAAGCAGTGCTGAGTTGAAGAGGGTCATCAATGACAACGGTTTTTTCAGCAGTACAACGGACATGGAAAAGCGCCAGGCACGGGCTATCCTTCGCAACCGTGGTGACCTTTAATGATGAGAGCCAATGATAAATTGGGCAGCCGCCTCTGCTGGCCTGTGCGCGAGTTACCCGGCTCCCCATCTTCACCCCTAAGTTTCATCAACCCCTGAAGATCACCGTGGGCGACAAGTAGTCCGCTCAGGAAAAACAAAGCCAAAGGGCGTCACCATTACGGTGACGCCCTTTTTCATTTCCAACTCTTGATGAGGAACCACCCCATGACACGACATTTCATTATCGGCGATCACTTGGTAACACCGCTGCCTGAAGGCCACCATCACGGCATCTTTGTTGGCTATGACCAGGTCATTCATTGTCTTCCATCCCCTACAGGAGAGCACTCAGGCCAACTGGCGCGGACATCCCTGACTGAATTCAGCCAACACGGCGTCATTGAGGTCAAGCCCCATGCCCAACGGCTGTTCAGTCGAGAGGAGTGTCTGACTCGGGCCTACGCACGGCTCAGCGAAGGTGCACAAGGCCAGCCATTTGCCAATGGCGAGCAATTTGTTACCTGGTGCATCGAAGGACTTGCCCGTCCCCCCAAGTTGCTGCAGACCGCGGTTGCAACGGTGGTGGCTGCCGAAGTCGCTCGTCACACGTTAGGCAAGGCGGCCACCAGTGCAACGGCAGGACTTGCTGCCAGCACGCTGGCCACAACGGCTGGCGGTAGTGGCGCTGCTGCAACGGTAGTGTCGGTGACCGGTATTGCCACAGCTCCATTGTTAGCTCCCCTTGCCGTGGGCGTTGTCGCTGCCTATGGCGTCAGCAAACTATGGGATTGGTTAAACGACTGATCCATCACTTCAAAGCAAAAGCAGGGGGTTTCCCCTGCTTTGAACTTAATGAGGAAACACCATGACTATTTCCTTTTTCCGGGACGGCTTTGCCCTGCCCGTTGACCAAGCATTGCTGGTTCTGCTCAACCAAGAAATCGCTAAAACCGAGCTCAATATCGAAAGCTTAACCCAACTGACCTTCAACTTTCGCAACCCCGGCTACAGTGCTGAGCAAGGTGGCGTTCATCCAGTCGAGATTCGCCTGGTGCGCGGCCTCGACGACTGGCTGTTCGATTACGTCACCGACTTTAGCTACCAGGGTTTGGGTCAGGATGCAGAGCTCTGCAAAGAGCTTGATTTCAACTTCCTCGACGGCGAACACAGCATGTTGGGCTGGGGGCCGCTGCGATTGACCGAAGCGCGGGAGTTGTTCGATATCTGGCAGCGCAACTTCATTGCCTACTGCCGGTTGGAATGCTTCAGCGTCACGGTCAGCGGGGAGTAGGAGGTGTGTGATGACTAACGAACTGCCGCTCTCCCACACCTCGCGCCAGTGGCTGGGACTGGTCGCCGCCAAGGCCAAGATACAACCGCGCCACCGTGGCCAGCGCTGGTTACTAC